>JABDCB010000024.1:29231-38201 GCA_013288325.1 Bacteroidota bacterium | reverse complement strand
TCAGTTTCGCCGAGCAGCAACCTGACTTTCCAGGTGGAGAAGCAGCTCTGATGAAATATCTGAAAGACAATATCCAGTATCCTCCGATGGAAAAAGACAACGGTGTTCAGGGAACAGTTGTCCTGACCTTTGTGGTAGATAAGAATGGAAATATTGCCGATATCAAAACCCTTAAGCCTGTAAAAGGCGGACCCAATCTGGAGAAGGAAGCGATTCGTGTAATCAAGAAAATGCCAGCCTGGAAACCAGGTAAGATGAATGGTAAATCGGTTGCTGTACAGTACAATTTGCCCGTGTCTTTTGTTTTGAGATAACAAAACATTGGAAAATAATTATCCCATCCTGAGAAGAATTCTGCAATTGTTGAGCCTGTCAATGATTGCAGTATTTTTTGGGTTGGGATTTTTACTTTGGTTTACCCCTTTCTGGGATGATGTGCTGCCCCAACCAAACCGTACAATTCTTATCTTTATCCTCTTTGTGTATGGCTCTTTCAGGGGCTACCGGACTGTGAAAAAATTCAGTCATGAAAAAGATGACAAAACATCAGATTAAAGGATCATGAAAAAGGTTGTTATCATATCGGTAAGTTTCTGCTGGCTACTTTTAGGCGGCTGTGCTTATGATGTGAAAACAGAAACTGCCACCTCCGGCAAACTGAAGATAGGGATTGATGAGTCGTACTCCCTGATGATGGACTCTCAGATCTATACCTTTGAAGCACTATACCAGAACGCCAAAGTGGCTGCTACCTATAAGCCCGAAGCGGATGTGATCAGTGACTTAATGAATGATACCATCCAGGCTGCGGTTATTTGCCGCGATCTGACCGAACAGGAAAAAAACAGTTTCCTGAAACGTCAGCGCATCGTTACCACTACCAAGATAGCTACTGATGCCATCGCCTTTATTATCAACCCCGAGAATTTAGATTCCAATCTGAGCATGAATCAGCTCAAAGCCATCTTTGCCGGAACAGATACGTCCTGGGCACAGCTGGATAAACAGAACGGAGCCGGTTCCATCCGCATTGTATTTGATAATGAGAAATCCTGCAATGCGCGTACTGTGTCCGAAACATTGCTCAATAAAAAACCTTTCCCTCCCCAATGTTTTGCCGTTAAAACAAACAAAGAAGTAATTGACTATGTAAACAGAAATAAAAATGCCCTGGGTGTAATAAGCGTAAGCTGGATCAGCGATTTTCATGATCGCACCTCTCAGGAATTTCTGAGCAAAATAAAAGTAGTGGCGTTGAGCGAACGCGCCGAGCCACAAGGACCATCCGATTATAAAAAACCCTATCAGGCCTGGATCTATGAACAAACATACCCACTAAGAAGGGATGTATATTATATAAAAACCGGTCTGGAAGGAACACTGGGTTCCGGTTTTGCAGCATTTATTGCCGGAGAAAAAGGACAGCTCATCATCCATAAAATGGGCATGGTGGCCGCTACGGCACCGGTAAGAACCGTTCATATTTCAACAGAATAATATTAAATACAGGATGCGTATGAAAACTGCAAGGAAAAGAAACATACTGGTGGCCTGTCTGGCTTGCCTGGGTATGTATGCCGCTTCGGCACAGACATTAAAGGATGCAATCCGGATGACAGAAAGCGAACGCTATGAAGCGGCATCTGGTGTGTTTAAGCAGTTGCTGAAAAGCGGTGATGATCAGGGTGGGGATGTATGGTTTTATGCAGGAGACAACTATTTTGAATGGGATGTGCTCGACTCTGCAAAGATGATGTTTCAAAAAGGCGCGGATGCCAAACCGAGTAACCCGCTCAACTTTACCGGTCTGGGTAGTGTAGCCTGGATGGAACACAATGCCGATCTGGCCAAACAGAATTTTTATAAAGCAACATCGCTTACCACCACACAGGCTAAGGAACTTCCGAAAAGCAAACAGGTGATGGTATACCTGAATATAGCACAGGCTTATCTGGCTAGTACGCCGAAAAATTTACCGGATGCGCTTACCAATATCAATATGGCTATGAAGATAGATCCGAAAAATCCGGATGTATATATCCTGATGGGCGATTACGGCGTGGAGAAAAACATTACCGATGTATCGGAGCCCATTAAGAATTATGAAAAAGCAATTGAGCTGGATCCTAAACTGGCCAAACCGCATATGCGTTTAGGACAGATGTGGGTACGGGTGCAAAATTGGGAGGAGGGCCTGAAAGAATATAACCAGGCAATAAAGATGGATTCCAGCTTTGCCCCGGCATATCGTCAACGGGGAGAACTGTATTTGCGTTCTAACAAATTTAAGCAAGCCATTAACGATTACAAGAAATACCTGAGCATGAACAACAGTCCTACTGCCAGAGCAAAATACGGACAGGCCTTGTTTTACCAGAAACAGTATAAGCAGGTTATTGATGAAATGAAAGAAGTACAAAGCAAGGATAGTTCAGGTATTGTCCTCTTCCGTTTTCTGGCATACAGTTATTATGAGACCGGAGATTACCCTACGGGTCTTAGAAACATGTTGAACTTTCTGGCCAAACAGAAAGCAAAAGACAACCCAAAACTAATCGCTATGGATTATCTGTATTACGGAAAACTGCTGGCCAAAAACGGGCAGGATTCAGTGGGTATCATCCAGATCAACCAGGCGATTATGATGGATTCCAGCAATGCAGATCCTTATGGAGATATTGCTACCATTTACTTTAAACTGAAAAGATATGCAGATGCGGCTAAGTATTACAGCCTGAAGATCAAAAAGAGCAAAAAAGTAAATCCGGCTGATTACAACTCTCTGGGACAGTCGTATTACAGAAACAAAGAATACGTGAAAGCGGATTCTGCATTTTCAAAAGCTACCGATACCTATCCGGTGTTCAGTAATTCCTGGAGAGGAAAATGTAATTTTATGCAGGAAAATCAGGAAAAACCGGAAGGCAAAGCCAAACCGTTTTATGAACTGGTTATTAAGAATGGTGGAGCGGATATAGATAGAAATAAGAATTATCTGATAGATGCATATTCCTACCTCGGCTTTTATTATTTCGTTCAGAAAAATTATGATTGTGCCAAAGCAGCCTTCCTGAAACTTCAGGAGTTGGATCCAGCCAATGAAAAAGCCAAATCAGGTTTGGATGACAAAAACATCAAAGCAACCAAAGGAACCTGCGATGCTATTGCTCCACCATCGGCAACACCTCCTCCTAGCGGAAAATAAAGTTTAGCATATACGTATATATTAATCCAGCGGTCTTAGGGCCGCTGGATTTTTTTATATCCATTCGGAGAGATACGTACAAGTGCTCTACGTAAAATAACGTAGCACGCTCCGTAGGAAGACTTAAATTTATCGGAAGCGCTTCTCGTTTTGTGTTGAAGGTCTCTTCTGATCAATGGAGCGTCTCCTCAGATCAATGTAAGGTCTCCTCTGATCAATGCAAGGTCTCCTCAGATCAATGTAAGGTCTCCTCTGATCAATGCAGGGTGTCCATTGATCAATGCAAGGTCTCCTCAGATCAATGTAAGGTCTTCTCTGATCAATGCAGGGTGTTCATTGATCAATGCAAGGTCTCCTCAGATCAATGCAGGGTGTCCATTGATCAATGTAAGGTCTCCTCAGATCAATGCAAGGTCTCCTCTGATCAATGCAGGGTGTCCTCAGATCAATGTAAGGTCTTCTCTGATCAATGCAGGGTGTCCATTGATCAATGCAAGGTCTCCTCAGATCAATGTAAGGTCTCTTCTGATCAATGCAGGGTGTCCATTGATCAATGCAAGGTCTCCTCAGATCAATGCAAGGTCTTCTCTGATCAATGGAAGACTTCCTTTCACAACAAGAACCGTTCCCGTGAGGCAGGAGATGGTGGAGGTTAAAAAAAAACAGCAACCACGGATGTGATTGCTGCAGATCAAGAGAATTGAATAATTGTTATTTCACTTCGAATGTGAAGAGAGTATGCATATCGGATACATGGTAATCCACTTTTAGCTTTTTAGCTTCGGCGCTTTCCACTTTATACGTAAATTTTTCTTTAGAGGCATCATCGGTGAAGTTGATATAGGCTCCGGTCTTGGTCCAGGTACCGGATTTATCTTCTCCGTTGCGTTTCAGTTTATAATTACCGTCTCCGGTCATCCAGAGGTAATCGTCTACTTGTTTTTTCTTTGGTTTGGATTCCACGGCCCATTCTTCTACGGCAATGAGCATCCATTTTTTGCTGCATAGGGAAGTATCCTTAGCCGGTGCCGGGTGTGGTGCCGGTGGTTTGCTGCCTGTCTTGGTCTGAGCATTCAAGCCGAGTGCAAGCGGAAGCATAAACAGGAGGAGTAAGAACTTTTTCATGGGTTTTCTCTTTGGTTTAAAGAAGAGCTGCAAGGAATATGCCAGGCAGCGGTACTACCTTATTTTCCGAGCAAAGATAGATATTTATCTTCTTTTTTGCGCATCAGGGCCTGAGGAATACGTCCTTTATCGGTATAACCCAGCAAATGCAATACCCCGTGTATCAGCACCCTGGATAACTCAGTTTCAAAGGGTTGCTTTAAGGTAAGGGCATTTTCCTTTACCCGGTCTATACTGATAAAGAGATCGCCGGAAACGATTTTACCGGAAGAATAGTCGAAGGTGATGATATCGGTATAATAGTCGTGTTCCAGATAACGGACATTGATATCCAGGAGGTAATCGTCAGAACAGAATACAAATTGGAGGGGACCGGTCTTTTTCTTTTCGGCAGTAATTACCTCTTCTATCCAGCCACGGCGGATAGTAGTAGCATGGAGCTTAAAGCCAGGGTATTCGGAATGAAAACGGATGGAAGCGGCAGGCACAAACAGGGTCAGTTGGCAGAAAGCTTGAAGTCGAGCACCACTTTGGAGCCATTGTCTTCAAATTCCACATGATCGGCCAGGTGTTTCATCAAAAACACACCCCGTCCATTGGGTTTTTCAATGTTTTCAGGATTGGTAGGATCCGGAAGCTGGTCATAATTAAAACCATCTCCTTCATCTTTTACGGAAAACCGTAAATGATCCTTGTCGGAAAGATATCCAATATCGATATTCTTATTGGGGTTGGCCTTATTGCCATGCTGAATGGCATTGTTTACAGCTTCGGTTATGGCTACAAGAATGTTACCATAGTGATCTTCTCCGATGTTGTAGGTTTCACAAATCGCATTGACTAGCTTTTCAACGAGTGCGATGTTTTCAGATTGTGAGGTTATCCTGATCTTTTTTTCCTCTTCGGCCATTATAAGCATGGATGATATTATTTTTCTTCAAAACTGTTAAAATACTCGGAAACTTTACTCTTGTAATATGGACTCAGAGAAGGGGGTACTGTCTTTAAAAGTTCTACCTCTCTGGCTTTTAAACGTTGGTATTCAAGGAACGCGTTAGGGTTGCTAAAGTCTTGATTTTTAGGCTGCTCCGCTTTCCGTTCTGTATCCATCTCCCGTTCCTTTTCGGCTTTTTCATAATCCAGCATCTTGTTCAAGATGTCCTGTTGCCGCTTTAAGGTTTCCTGGGTTATACGCTTATTTACCAGATCGGTTTCAGTTTCATCCATTTTTTCTGCTGTATTACCCAAAGTGCCCCCTCCTTTACCGTCTTTTTTGAGCTGGTCCGACATCTTTTGTAACATTTCACGCAGGGCTTCCTGCTGGGCAGCCATCCGGGCAAATTCTTCACTCATCCCTTGTCCGTTTGATCCTTTCCCGTCTTTCATCCTTTTCATCATTTCCCCCATCTTGCTGTTCAGCATCTGTTGCATGCTACGAAGGGAGGCCGCACTTTGTTTCTGTCCTTTTCCACCCGGTTTATTACACGATCCGGCTCCGGGTTTGCCTTTTTTACTTTCCTGCTCCATATTATTCAACGATTCATTGAGCATCAGGGCCAGGTTATTGACCGATGTCATGGCAAACTGCTGACGGGAAGCAGCCTCACCGGTATTCCGTTCAGCCAACAGGGAGGTAGCTTTATCCATGTTGGAATTGATGGCGCTGATTTCCTTATTAACCTGATTACCTACCTGAGGATTTCGCTTGCTAAGGGCAAAAAGGCTGTCTTCCACCATTTTTGCATCATCTTTCAGCTGGTTTTGCTTACGTGCTATTTTCAGATACTGAGGGTTATCGGTACGTGTTTTTCCCAGCTCTCCCATCAGTGCTTCCTGATCAAAAGAAAGGCGCACCAGGTTTTGCAATATCTGCCTCAGGGAATTCATATCCTCCTCACTTTGCTCTTCCTGCATCTGTGCCTGCATTTTGGCCATCTGTTGAGACATCTCCTGCATTTTGGAGGCGGCCGACTTCTGACTTTTTGAAGCTTTGCTTTTCTGATTTTTTTGCAGCAGCTGGCTGCTTTCGTTCATATCCTGTTTTATTTCCTGTTCTTTTTGTTCCGCGTTTTTAAAATCTTCATGAGGTTTCTCCAGCTCATCATTCTTTTTCTCCAAATCTTTCATCTCTTTCTTGATATCCTCAAACTCATTGTTCAACCCCTCCTGTTTGTTTTCCAGTTCCTTGTTATCGCTGTTTTTTTGCTCTGCTTTTTCAGACAGTTTCTGCTGATCATCCGCCAGCTTATCCAGTCGCTCTTTGGTATCGGTCAGCTTTTTGTCGAACTCCAGCTGTTTGAAAAGCTCCAGCGTACGATCCAGTTCTTTTTCCAGATCCTTATTGCTGAGCTTCATTTTTTCTAGCTCTTCCTGCATCTTATCTTTATCCAGCGTCTGCATAAGCTTCTCCAGCTCTTTCATCTGCTTCTTCATATCATCCGTCATCACCTGATCAAACAGATCCTGAATCTGTTTTTGTTTTTCAAGTAACTGCTCATCATTTTTCCGGTAGTCGCTCTGTTCTTTCTGACTTTTTTCATTCTCCTGCTTAAACTGCTCCACACTGCTTTCCAGCTTTTTCTGTTTCTCCATCAGCTCCTGAATCTTTTTCCGGTCTTCCCAGCTCAGGGACTTTTTCTCCAGCACCTTCTTGTGCAGCTCATCAATATCTTTCTGAAGCTCTTTGGCTTTCTGAACACTTTCCGATATATCACTCTTTACAGCCTGGCTGGAAGTCTCCGATTTCTCGGCCAGCTCTTTCAGCGTAGGCGCTTTGAAAAGCATTTTCTGACTGTTGGTAGACTTGGATCCATGTACTCCGTCATTATCCCATACCTCAAAGAAATATTCTATCTGATCGCCGGGAGCCAGATTCAACTTGCTCAGATCCCAGAAATACATAAACTGATCCTGTGTAAGCGATGAAGTGATGGGAATTTTTACCGATTCATATTTTTCCTTGTTGCTATTCGGTGTTTGCAATGAATCGGAAGCACGGATAAGTTTATATTCAAAACAGAGACCTTTAAAACCATAATCATCTTTTACCTCACCGCGATAATAGAGCCGCTGACCCGAAAGTGAATCCTTACGTTCCTCTACCTGGATAGAAGGAAAAAGATCGGGTATCACTTGTACAGTATAGACCACCGAGTCTTTGCTTTTTATAAACTCATTGGATGTGGAAACGGAATAAGCATTGCTGTTCAAAAAGCGTTTGGAATAAGAACAGGCATTGGCGGCAGGGTTGAGCGAAAAGGCGCTGTCGCTGAAACTGATCCGGAGCTTGCGGGTATCCTTGGTATTGAAGTTCCACGATACATGGGTGCCGGCAGGGATCACCAGATCGCCGGTATTACGCAGCACTTCATTCTTCTTTCCTATATATGCGGGGTATTCAAGCAGGATATCGAAATTGAGCAAGACCGGATTAGGCAACACCCGGATCTGGTATTCAGGAGATGTATAGCCATCGGCAGTCAATCGGAATTTGGTATCCTGCTGCAGGTTTTTGAAGAGATAAGTAAAATGAACGATGTTGTCTCTGCTCAACTTATACTCATTCCCATTTACCTGCAGAAAGATGCTTGCCGGGATTTCCTCCCCGCTTACTTTCAGCTCCAGCGGAAAATCCTGCTGTTCGATGGTTTTCATATCCCCGTTCAGGATATGAAACTGGAAAGGAGCCTGCTTTTCATAAAACCGATTATGATTCACGAGTCTTTTGGTGCTTTCGGTGATGATACTCGGAGCCGAAAAGATAATGAAGAGAATAACCACGAGCGGTGCCAGGGCATATTTCAGATAACGTCTGTTCTGTCTCAGGTCAATGGCTGCTGTAAAAGGTACCGGTTTCAGTTCTTTTATTTTCTGATCGATAGATGCTTCCAGCAATGCCTGGCTACCATATAAGTCGGTTGCCGTTCCACCTGTTTCCGATACTTTTTTAAGCTGAAGTACATTAAGCAGTTTGTCGCGCACTTCTGAAAAGTGGGTGCCGATGATGGCTGCTGCCTGTTCATTGCTGATGATAGGTCCTATGCGATTCAGACGAAAAAGAGGGATGGCTATATACCGGGCACAAATGCCCAGAAAAGAAACAAGCAGGGTATAAAAGAGGAAGGTGCGGATACCCATATCAAAATGGGCAAAATATTCCAGCACGACCACCAGCAGATAGAAACCTAATACCAAACCGGTGGCATAGAGCCCGCCTTTGATAAGCTGGTTCTTGTAATATTTCCGGATAAACTCATCCAGTTTTCGGATCAGTACATCTTCCTGATATGGCATGGAAGGGTATAGTATTAAACGATAAATTTAACAATAATTAAGTCAATATCCTTGTCTTGTTGGGGCATTTGGGGATTATTAACAAATAAATGATGGGGGTGGAATGAAGGCTCTCACACACCACGCTCTCAGAACGAGTCCGCGGTCATCCTGAGTGAAGGGCTGGCTTGTGGGTTAGGACGAAGGATCTGCGAAGGGGTGGATAGTGGGCAGGAAGGGAGGCTTGCGCACACCGCGCTCTCAGAACGAGTCCGTGGTCATCCTGAGTGAAGGGCTGGCTTGTGGGTTAGGACGAAGGATCTGCGAAGGGGTGGCCCGTGGGATGGTAAGGGAGGCTCTCGCACACT
>JABDCB010000024.1:2799-29131 GCA_013288325.1 Bacteroidota bacterium | reverse complement strand
CGTGGTCATCCTGAGTGAAGGGCTGGCTTGTGGGTTAGGACGAAGGATCTGCGAAGGGGTGGCCCGTGGGATGGTAAGGGAGGCTCTCGCACACTGCCCTCATTGCCTGCGCGCTGCAGATCCTTCACGCCACGCTCTGGCTCCCCTTCGTTCAGGATGACCACGGTGACTGCTCTCCGGTTCCTTAAAATGCCCTCTTATTAGTTTTCGAGATACCCCTATCTCAAACGTATGTTTGTTTTATGCGTATTCGGCAATATTATACCTATATCATCACGAATAAATCGAGAACCGTGTTATACATAGGAATGACAAACAACATTGAACAGCGATTGGCAGATCATTATTTCAATTCCGGTAATCAAGAAACATTTGCAGGAAGGTATAAATGTCATTATTTACTCTATTACGAAATTTTCAAAAACCCAATGGAATCAATTTTTAGAGAAAAGGAAATCAAGAGAATGACACGAAAGAAGAAGACGGAACTGATAAACAAGGAAAACCCGCGATGGCTGTTCTTGAATTCAAAAGTGATGGACTGGCCCCCTGGGGAATTTTGGAGAAGGAAGGAATGAGAATGAATACGTGGTCATCCTGAGTGAAGGGCTGGCTTGTGGGTTAGGACGAAGGATCTGCGAAGGGGTGGCCCGTGGGATGGTAAGGGAGGCTCTCGCACACTGCCCTCATTGCCTGCGCGCTGCAGATCCTTCACGCCACGCTCTGGCTTTCCCTTCTGTTCAGGATGACCACGGTGGTGGCCAGTGGGCAGGAAAGGCGAGACTAAAAACTCCTAAACCTCCCAAACACCCCTAATGGCAACTTGCAACCTGCTGTAGCCTGCAGAAAAAGCTCGCCGGTTTCCAGTTTGTTTTTTGCCATGGGATGAAGCAGGTTTTCGATAATCAGAGAAGAGAAGCCCAGTGAATAGGCATTCAGAATAAGAAAATGTGTTTTGGGGTCCAGGAGATCGAGCACGCCCTTTATCATTTCATTGATATTGTCTTCCAGCTTCCATTTTTCTCCGTTGGGGCCATGACCAAAAGCAGGAGGATCGAGAATAATTCCGTGGTATTTATTTCCGCGTTTCTGTTCGCGTTTCACAAATTTAAGAGCATCTTCCACCACCCAGCGCATATTATCCAATCCCGAAAGCTCCATATTTTCTCTGGCCCAGCTCACTACCTGACGGATAGAATCCACATGGGTCACATCGGCTCCCGCTGCTTTGGCAGCAAGAGATGCACCACCGGTATAGGCAAACAGATTCAGGAATTTGGGCGCTTCACCGCGGCTTTGTGATTTTATCTTGCTTATATTTTCATATATATATTCCCAGTTGGTAGCCTGTTCGGGGAAAACACCCACATGTTTAAAAGCTGTTAATCCCAGGCGGAAACGGATAGCAGGATCTTTTCCTCCCATCGCATAGCGTATCTGCCACTGCTCCGGCATTTTACGAAGCATCTTCCATTCTCCGGAGGAGCTGGATTTGGAAACAAAACGCACATGCGCCTTCTGTTCCCACTCCTTCAACGATAAGGAACGATCCCATACAGCCTGTGGCTCCGGACGGATTGTTATATAACTGCCAAACCGTTCCAGCTTTTCGAAATTACCGGCATCGATGAGTTCATAATCTTTCCAATAAAGGGGGTGGAGCATTTGCATGGGCCAAAGATAACCATTCAGGACATTGGAGAATAAAGGGATTTCGATATATTTGGCATACAAATCACTCCCATGCTACGCTATTTTCTCACTTTGCTGATCGCAGGCAATTGTTTTTTGCTTTCGTCTCAGATCCTGAATCTCCCGGCTCGTAATGTTACAGCTATGAACGGGACTCAGTTTTCGGCCTCTATCAGCTCGGCTTCGCTCAGTCTGACATCAAGAGAGAATCAGATCTTTACCGAGATCAGCAATGGGAATGTCCCCAACTTTTATCGCCATCTGGTACCGGTTACTTCTTCCGCTACCATTTCCGGTGTTCCTCAATCCGTAACCTATTATGTTATTCCCGATTACCTGGCTGTAGGATGTGATTCGGATTATTTCCTCTGCCCCATGAGCCCCATGCTGGCTACACATATTGCAGATATAACAGGATGTACACTTCCTACCCGTAAAATGGTGAACGATATTTATGCCACCACTACGGTGCGTCTTATTCCTCAGCCTATTCCTCCTTCTTCTTATATGAGTACCGTGCCGGTTTTTATTGCCTATAACGATTCGGTTCGTAAACAAAGAGATTCTGTACTGGCGGCACATCCGCTAGGACAATTGGTAGGAGGTGATAAAAAAGATGTGGTGATCAGCAATATGATTTATACCACGGCAAACCGGGTGGTGATATACGGATGGCACCGTTCTGTTGGAAATCCTATACAACCGATGACCAACGTGCATGCCGATACGTATATGGATTACAGTCATGGAATCCGCCTTGTACAGGACAGTGTGATATACAACGGTAATCCAACCACCGTGAAATCCATTCTGGAAAGTTCCACGTTGAATCCTTTGTTGAGTGATGAAGGCGTGATCTCCCAGCCACAGTATCCGTATAGCTTCGGCACCCCAACACCCATTACTCCTGTTTCATTTGCTGTGTTGTGCAATGGAGCAGGTTCGGTCCGTATTCTGGTGACTAACGATACCAATGCAACCCACTATCAGGTTTATTCCAGTACCGATGGTGTTACGTTTGCCGCACCGGTTACCTTGCCCAAGTCGTCATTGGTACTTAACGGTCTTGCAGCCAATACGGTTTACTTTATCAAAATGGCGGGATATAATTCTGTAAGCACCCTTGTCTCTCCTGTTTCCGAACTGCTGGCTGCTTCTACCGGCACACCTCCGGATAGCGTGCTGATGGTTTATAGCTTCGATCGTGTCATAACGGGTAATAACTATAATTATGTGATCCAGCACGGACAGAGTTTTCATAATAACGGTCGGGTTATTTCATCGGCTACACGGCTTGGTGTAAGCAACGGGTTGGTGAGCCTGAACACCTATCATACGGTAGATTATATTATGGGAGAAGAAAGTACTGCCAACCGTACGTTTAATACACAAGAGCAAGGTCTTGTATCGGCTTATCTGGAGCAGGGAGGACATTTATTTGTTTCCGGTTCGGAGATTGCATGGGATCTGGATAAGAACGGTTCTACGTCGGATAAATCTTTTTTCAATAACTACCTGAAAGCATCGTATACGGCTGATGATCCGGGAGGACTTTCATCTACCTATTATTCTTCTTTCAGCGCGGCTATGCCTTCTACCATTTATCCGATTACCGATACCATTACGTTTGATAACGGTACACACGGCACTTATAATGTAGCTTATCCCGATGTGGTGGTGCCGATGAATGGCGGTGTGGGCGATCTGCATTATGCAACAGCTGTTACGGACCTTGCCGGGCTTCATTATGCTGGCTTATTCCCTTCTGGCACGGTGGCCGGTAAACTGGTTTATCTCTGTTTCCCGTTTGAAACTATTTATCCTGCTTCCCGCCGTGATACGATGATGGCACGGATACTGAAATTCTTTGACGGCAATACGGTTTCTACCGGTATCACTTCTTCTTCTGTTTCCGATCTGCAATTCAGTCTTTACCCTAATCCTTCCAGGGAAGAGGTGAATCTGCAGTTTTCACTTCCTTCCATGGGAAGGGTAACGATGGACCTGACTGATATCAGCGGACGCACCATACGCCGTATGGCCGATCAGGAATTTCAGGAAGGCTTCAACACCGTTCATTTCTCCTGTGCCGATGTTCCTGTAGGTACCTATTTCGTCAGGGTACAGCATAACGGCAGCAGCAGTGTACTGCGTTTGCTGATCGTACACTGATCCGTTGCCGGAGGGCCGTATTACTTTTCAAATACGATTGCTTATAATAAGCTGTTTCCGGTATAGCCAGGAAAGAGATAATTGGCTATTTTTCGCCAATCAATTTCCGGTGACCTTATGGCTTTAGACGAAACAACAAACAAAAACAAGTATTCCCGTTCTTCCTTATATACCCTTATCTCCGTCTTTTTTTTCTGGGGTTTCCTGGCGGCTTCCAACAGCATCTTCATTCCTTTTTGTAAAGGACATTTCCATCTCAGCCAGATGGAGTCTCAACTTATCGACAGCGCTTTTTACGGAGCGTATTTCATCGGATCATTTATTCTTTACCTGAGTTCTGTTGCCAACGGAGCTGATGTGCTTAACCGGATCGGTTATCGTAAAGGCATTATCTACGGTCTCATTATTTCCATTCTCGGGGCGCTGGCTATGATATCGGCTGTGCACAGCGGTTCTTTTGCACTTATCCTGGGAGCGTTCTTTCTTATAGCCCTTGGTTTTTCCATGCAGCAAACTGCTGCCAATCCTTTTGTCATTGCGCTGGGCGATCCTGCCACGGGTGCTCACCGCCTGAATCTGGGCGGAGGAGTCAACTCATTCGGTACTACATTGGGGCCGCTCATTGTGAGTTTGTTTTTGTTTGGCAGCATAGCCGGAGCTGCCAAAGCGGATATAGGATCCATCGATCAGCTTTATCTGATTCTGGCCGGTGTATTCCTGCTGGTGGTATTGATCTTTGCATTCAGTCGCTTGCCTGAAGTGACCACCGATGAAAAATTCGGGAAAACAAATAAGGCTACGAAGGCTTTGTTCCTGCTTACGGCTTTGTTAGTAGCTGTAATCGTTACCGGTTTTGTTACCGATGTAAACAGGGTATGGCTGTTGGGAGCTTGTCTGGCAGGGGTGATGGTGATCCTGATAGGTTCCTTAGTACTCGCCGGTAAAAACGGAGAAGGGTGGGGAGCCATGCAATACCCACAGCTGGTGCTGGGCATGATTGCCATTTTTGTGTATGTGGGTGTGGAGGTTACTACACAAAGTAATCTGGGAGCTTTGCTCAAAACACCGGAGTTCGGAAGTATTGACGGAGCGCATATCGATCAGTATGCTTCTTTATACTGGGGCAGTCTTATGATAGGACGCTGGGTGGGAGCCATCACGGTATTCAAACCCAAAGGGCTGCTCAAGGTAGTGCTCACGTTATTGGTTCCGCTGCTTGCTTTCGGAGTGATACTGGGTGTGAATATCATCCGGGGCAATGAGGTAAGCGGATTACTTCCTTATCTGGGTTGTGTAGCTGTATTGGTGGCAGGCTTTTTTCTCGCTGCCGAAAAGCCGGCGCGTACACTCATCCTGTTTGCATCCATGGCTATGGTGGCCATGATAATTGGTTTATCCACTACCGGTATCGTATCCACTTTTGCTTTTCTGAGCGGAGGATTATTTTGTTCGGTGATGTGGCCTTGTATTTTTTCGTTGTCTATCGCCGGGCTTGGTAAATATACGAGTCAGGGGTCGGCCTTTCTGATCATGATGATATTGGGTGGAGCTATTATTCCTCCATTGCAGGGAAGTCTGGCCGATAGCAAGGTGGGGATTCATTACTCGTATATCGTTCCCGTTATTTGTTTTGCCTATCTGGCTTTTTATGGATGGAGAGTAAAGTCGGTATTGAAAAGACAAGGAATCGATTATGATGCATCGATGGATGCAACACATCCGGAGATGGATTAGTAACTGGCGATTGAATTAATAATAGACCGCTGATCATCATGATTTTTATGATAAATCATGATTTCGAAATTTCAGGAACAGATCAGAATAAATCATGAATATCATGACAATCTGCGGTCTATCATGTTTAGTTTGTTCAGGCATTAATAATATAGCAGGTAAGTAATGGGAAAAAGGTTTGCAGCAGGTATTGATATAGGCGGCACCAATACGGTGATCGGCTTGGTGGATGAGCAGGGTGGCATAGCCGGCCGCGCTTCCATACTCACTGCTGGATTTGATGCGGCCGAAGATCTTGTTAAAGCCGTATGCGAAAAAACGGTTGCGCTTTGTGCGCAGCATGGAAATGCAACACTCATGGGCTTCGGCATCGGAGCTCCCAGCGCAAATTATTATTCGGGTTGTATTGAACATGCTCCCAATCTGAAATGGAGCGGAGTGATTCCCCTGGTTTCTTATTTTACCAAACACCTGCAACTGGAAGCTGTTCTTACCAATGACGCCAATGCAGGAGCCCTGGGCGAAATGCTTTTTGGTGCAGCAAAAGGATTAAAGGATTTTTTGTTTGTAACGCTGGGCACCGGCCTGGGTAGTGGTATTGTGGTGAACGGACAACTGGTATACGGTCACGACGGCATGGCAGGCGAAATGGGTCATGTGATCCTGATTCCCGACGGACGACTTTGTGGCTGCGGACGCAAAGGATGTCTGGAAACATACTGCTCGGCTACCGGAATCCGAAAAACATTTCTGGAAAAGTCGGGCCGGAAAGATCATCCCGAGATTGATGCGAAGTCTATTTTTGATCTGGCAGAGGAGGGGGATGTTTTCGCAATCGAGTCATTTAAGTATACCGGTGCATTACTGGGACTGGCTCTGGCCAACAGTGTAGCCTATACGAGTCCCTCGCATATCTTTTTATTCGGAGGCCTGGCACAAGCGGGAGAGCGGATCCTGCAACCTACACGAAAAAGTCTGAAAGCCAATCTGCTTCATATCTATAAAAACAAAGTAAAACTGGGTTTATCGCAGCTTGCCGAAAATGATGCGGCTATATTGGGTGCCGCTTCCCTCATCTGGAATAAACATCAACCCGCAAACAGTTAATATGAAAACACCTGATCCGGGTAAGGACCACCATCTTGCTTCCGTTATTCACCGCTTGCTGATGTTGGTGATTGTATTGTTATTGATAATAGGAGGGTTGATTTATACGCTGGTATTCGGCACTCCGCATCTGGAAGCGGAAAGAACAGAGCGTAGCGCTGATGCTTTTTCACCTCCGGTATCTCCTGTAGTCATTGCCCCCAAAGTGTGGACGGCGCCGGATACGATGGCGATTAAAGCCGATGAAGAAGGAAAACAGATCCGTTATGGAAGAGATTTGATTGCCAATACTGCGCGTTATTTCGGACCGGAGGGAAGTGTGTCACATAGCACCAACGGAATGAACTGTCAGAACTGCCATCTGGATGCAGGCACCAAACCATTCGGAAATAATTACAGCGGAGTGTCATCTACTTATCCAAAGTTCAGGGAGCGGTCGGGAAAAACAGAAAGCATTTCCAAACGGGTCAACGATTGTTTTGAACGCAGCCTGAATGGGAAAGCCGTGGATACCACATCCAAAGAAATGAAAGCTATCCTGGCTTATATGCACTGGCTGGGAACGGGAGTGAAGAAAGGCGCCAAACCGGCAGGATGCGGAATAGAAGATATTGCCATGCTGGATCGTCCGGCAGATGCGGAAAAAGGGAAGAATATATTTAATGCGAAATGTATTTCCTGTCACGGAACAGACGGACAAGGCAAGAAGAACGCAGACGGTATTGCGTATCAATATCCGCCGTTGTGGGGAGCACACAGCTATAATACAGGAGCAGGATTATACAGGCTCACACGCTTTGCCGGATATGTAAAAAATAATATGCCCTGGGGTGCCAGTAAAGAAACTCCTCAGTTGAGTAATGAGGAAGCCTGGGATGTGGCTGCTTATGTGAATTCCCAACCCCGGCCTTCCGGTAAGATTGATAAAGACTGGCCTCGTTTGGCAGCTAAGCCCATAGACAATCCTTTCGGTCCTTATGTGGATCCATTTAGTGAAGAGCAGCATAAGTATGGTCCTTATGCACCTATTAAGACGTGGGTGAAGAAACAGGGGCAGGAGGCAGAAAATAGCGGCAGGAGGCAGGAAGAGCAGAGCGAGAAACAGAGCGGAGAGCGAACAACAAGCGGCAGGAAGCAATAAAAAAACAAAAATGGCAAAACAGGAATGTGATAAACCGGGTTGTACGTGTGGTGCACATCATACAGAATTGCCGGATGGTGTGGAGGAAATAAAGCAGGCTCATAATCTGGGCCGGAGAAACTTTATAAAATATGCAGGATTTGCAGGGATAGGCATGGGGATAAGTCCCGCTATACCCTGGTGGCTGCAGGATAAGGGCAGGATCAATGAAATGATTAAAAACCCGGCAGTGCAAAATGGCAAGGCACAACGCATCACCCTCCTGCATACATCGGATATACACGGACAGCTGGATATTCACGATGAGTTTTTCTGGGAGAATGGGAAAGCCGCCTATAAAAAAAGAGGAGGCTTTGCTACGCTTCAAACACTCATTAAAGAACTACGCAGTCAAAATCCTTCCAATACACTCTTGCTCGATGGAGGTGATTGTTTTCAGGGCAGCGGCATCACCTCGCTTACCCAAGGTCATGCCATGATGCCATTGATGGATAAGTTGAAGTATGATCTGGTATTGCCGGGTAACTGGGAAGTGGTGTACGGAAAAAAGATCTTGCAACGTAACATGGGCGAGTATCATGCCGCTAAGGTGTGTGCCAATATGTTTAATAACGATGATACGGAACAGGGTACGATGTTTCCACCCTATCAGGTTTTTTCTTTTGGAAATACCCGCATCGGCTTTATCGGGTATAACGATCCGCTCACCCCTATAAGGCAGTCGCCCGCCTATTCAAAAGGAATCAGGTTTACAAAGCCCGAAGAAGATCTTCAGAAATATGTGAAAATACTCAGGGAGGAAAAAGGATGTACGATGGTATTTGTTGTTTCACACATGGGTCTTGCGCAGCAGCTGAATCTGGCCAATGAACCTTGTGCCGAAGGCGTGGATTATATACTCGGTGCCGATACCCATGAACGCATCCGTGAGCCGTTGCATGGTAAATACAGCAAGATAACCGAACCGGGAGCCTTTGCTTCTTTTGTAGGAAAGCTGGACATCGTAATAGAAGACGGAAAAATAAAGGATGAGCATTACGAACTCATTGATGTGGATCCGGAAAAATACAAGGAAGATGAAGAGATGAAACATCTGGTGGAGTCGATTAAAAAACCCTATCAGAAAGAGTTGAGCACGGTAATAGGTCAGACAAAAACACCGCTGGTAAGATATTATATCATCGAAACACCCATGGATAATCTCATTACCGATGCGGTGATATGGAAAATGAAGACAGATTTTGTGGTATCGAACGGATTCCGTTTTTGTCCCCCTTTGGTGCCCGATCCTGCAACAGGGCTGGCTGATATTACCAACGAATACCTATGGAGTATGTTGCCGGTGAATTCGGAAGTAAAAACAGCTGATGTAACCGGTAAGCAGGTGCTGGATTGGCTGGAGAAGGAGCTGGAAAATGTATTTGCCAAAGATGCCACGAAACGTTTTGGAGGATGGTTTATCCGTTTCCAGGGCATGCAGGTAACATTTACGATTAACAAGAAAAAGGGAGAACGGGTTCAGACGGTGAAAATAAAAGGAGAGATGCTGGATCCTGCGAAAACATATTCAATGGCTGCGTGTGAACGTGAAGGAGATCCAGACTCCATGCTTTGCCGCATGATGGATGTGCATAACCCGGCACGAGGGGGAATTTTGCTTCACGATGTGTTGAAAGGATACTTAGCCAAATTTTCGCCTGTGGCACCGGTTGTAGAAGGACGTGCCATTGCTACCGATGCCAGTCCCGATCTGCTTACCCAAGTAAGTGAAGGAGTGCCCTACCAATTCCGTTAAGAAAAATGAGAAGTATTTTTCTGTTTCTGTTTTGTTTATCCTGCGGCTATGCCAACGCACAAAAAAGTGTAGCAGCCATCATCCCTTTGCCCAAAGAGATGAAAACAGATACCGGTTTTTTTAACCTGAATAAAGAAACCATATTGGTAGACAGCCTGAATGAATTTCCCGGCGAGCTGTCGGTATTCAATATTCAGTTGCAAAAACTGCTTGGTTATGAGCTGCCCATCAGTACACATAAACCGGAACATAATTATATAAACGTATTTCACGGACATGAAGGCAACCGGAACACGTTTCCCGAATCCTATGTGCTGCGTGTAGCACGCAAGGATATCGAGCTTACCGGTCTGCCCGAAGGTGTATTTCATGGTTTGCAAACCCTGGTGCAACTGATAGGCGTTAACACGGCAGTGCCGGCCTTGTATATCAATGATCAGCCGGCTTTCTCCTGGAGAGGGATGCATCTGGATGTGTGCCGGCATTTCTTTACCAAGGAAGAAGTGGAGCGTTACCTCGATGAGCTGGCTCTGTACAAATTCAATGTGTTTCATTGGCACCTCACCGATGATCAGGGATGGAGGATAGAGATCAAACAGTTTCCGAAACTGACAAGCATAGGATCAATACGGAAAGAAACCGTGATCGGTAAACCTTCCGATACAGCTCGCTATGATGGCAAACCATACGGAGGGTTTTATACCCAGGAAGATATTAAGGAAGTAGTGGCCTATGCCACCGCACGACACATCACGGTGATACCCGAGATAGAAATGCCTGGTCACGCACAAGCCGCGCTGGCAGCCTATCCTCAATACTCCTGCACCGGAGGACCCTTTCCTGTGGCCACCACCTGGGGAGCATTTGATGAGGTGTATTGTCCCAAAGATTCCACCTTTGTGTTTCTGGAAAAGATCCTCGATGAGGTGATGGTTTTGTTTCCCGCTCCTTATATTCACATAGGCGGTGATGAATGTTCCAAGAAACGCTGGAAGACCTGTACGAATTGTCAGGCTCTGATGAAAAAGGAACATCTGAAGGATGAGAACGAACTGCAGAGTTATTTTATACGAAGGATAGAAAAGTATCTGAACAGCAAAGGAAAACAGATCATAGGCTGGGATGAAATACTGGAAGGGGGACTGGCGCCCAATGCCACCGTCATGAGCTGGAGAGGAATCAAAGGAGGGATCAAAGCCATGGAACTCAAACATCAGGTAATCATGACCCCGGGTAAACCCTGTTATTTTGATCATTATCAAAGCAAGGACAGAAAGAACGAGCCGCTTGCCATAGGAGGATATAATCCTTTGGATGCCGTATATGCCTTTGAACCCATTCCGGTATTACCGGCGGCACAACAAGCTACCGCTCGTCAATATATAATCGGAGCGCAAGGCAATGTATGGACCGAATACATTACCAGCTTTCCGCAAGTGGAATATATGTCTGTTCCCCGTATGTGTGCGCTTTCGGAAGCATTGTGGACCCCTTTAAAAAAGAAAAATTATCCAGACTTTGTAAAACGTCTTAAACAACATACCATCCTGCTGGATAAGATGCAGGTGCATTATGCCAAGGTATTTCTTCACCCATCTACTACACCATGACAAGCCGCAGAAAATTTATCCAATCCACCGCTCTTGCCGGAGCCGCTGTACTAACAGGTCTCCCGAGAATAAGCGCAGCAAAAGAAAAATCATCTTCCATTGTCCGCAAACCCATTGTGCTTTCTACCTGGAATCACGGGATGGCTGCCAATGAAGGAGCCTGGAAAGTATTATCCGCAAAAGGAAAGGCCCTGGACGCCGTAGAAAAAGGAGTGAATGTAACCGAAGCCGATTTTACAAACCACAGCGTTGGTCTCGGTGGCCTGCCCGACAGGGATGGCAAAGTAACCCTGGACGCTTCCATCATGAACGAAAAAGGAGAATGCGGATCGGTGGCTTTTTTGCAACATATCAAACACCCGGTATCGGTGGCCAGGATGGTGATGGAAAAAACGCCTCATGTGATGCTGGTGGGAGAGGGGGCTCTGCGTTTTGCCCTGGCTCAGGGATTTAAGAAAGAACCTGACAAACTAAGCGAGACGAGCGAGAAAGCCTGGAAGGAATGGCTTAAAAAAACAGACTATAAACCGGTAGCGAATATAGAGAATCACGATACCATCGGAATGATTGCCATGGATGAAGAAGGGAATCTGAGCGGCTCCTGTACCACCAGCGGTCTCGCCTATAAAATGCATGGACGGGTGGGCGATTCCCCCATCATCGGAGCCGGTATGTATGTGGATAATGAAGTGGGAGCAGCTTGTGCCACCGGAGTAGGGGAAGCGGTGATAAAGATCTGCGGCAGCTTTCTGGTGGTAGAGCTCATGCGTCAGGGAATGACTCCCGATAATGCCTGCCGGGAAGCGATAAAACGACTGACACTAAAAAATCCGAATTACAAAGACATACAAGTGGGTTTTCTGGCCTTAAACAAAAACGGAGAGGCGGGAGCGTATGCCGTACAGAAAGGATTCAATTATGCTGTGTATGATGATGGGGGGAATAAGCTGGTTGATTCGGATTATTTTATGAAGTAAAATAGGAGTCGCCGTGGTCATCCTGAGCGAAGGGTAGCTTGTGCAGGGAGCGAAGGATCTGCGAAGGGGTGGCTAGTGGGGTGGTAGGGAGGCTTACGCACGCTGCGCTCAATGCCTGCGCCCTGCAGATCCTTCACGCTGCGCTCGGCCTCTCCCTTCTGTTCAGGATGACACGACACGGTTGTCATCCTGAGTGAAGCGAAGGATAGTGCGGCAGGACGAAGGATCTGCGAAGGGGGTGGCTAGTGGGTGGTAAGGGAGGTATACGTATCCCAAAGACTCCTTATCACAACCGCCTTATTCAGTTTCTCCTCTGTGAGATCGGAATAAATCAGAATTGATTTTTCTATGCCGGGCAGTAAGTCGAAATAATTATCCGTGGGATTGATGGCATTGCTTTCGGCGGTGCTGATGAAAACATTTTTGGCCAGCACATCGCTTTTCAGCTTCATGATATAATGATCATCTTCCTTTTTTATTTCGGAATGAATGAGGGGTTGTGTAAGCTGTAGATTTTTGGGTTCGGTAAAGTATACGACAGCCGATGCAAAAGAATCCTTCCCGGTTTGTACACGGCAAGAGAGCACACAATCGGTCTTGTCATAACCATCCAGCAGTCCGGTGCTTTTGGTATTCTTTTCTGGGTTGCCGGATTGAAGCAGCTGGCTGAATATCTTTTCCGATATCGTGCCTTTCCACTTTACGGCTTTGCGGATTTCAGTTTTATGTTCTCCATGCAAATCGCATAGCTGCAGGAGTAATTCGGTCTGATGCGGTTTGTTGCTTTCTGTAGCGATATAGATTTTCAATTGCCCGTTCTCTACATGAGCACTCAGGATAGAAGGATCGAAAGCCTGGCGGATAAAAAAGAAAGCGGCTTTTTGTTCCCCATAATAGTCGATAGCGCTCCAGGAAACAGAAGGCCAGTAATCATTGAGCTGCCAGAAAACAGAACCCATGCAAAAAGGTTTTTTCAGGCGTTGTGATTCAATGGCTGTCTTCATGCCTTCGGCCTGTAATAGCTGACTCACATAGACAAAGGATTCAAAATCCTTGGGTTTGCGGTAATAGAGATCCATGTATTTACCAATGAGCGTATTTCCTTTGTAGCTGAACTGATGCGCTTTCATCACCGCAGAATTCATTTCCAGATTTTGTTCCCCGTCAAAATGCCTGATGCTGCTGAGGGATGGGAAAGAAGGAAAACCGAACTCGCTCATGAATCGTCCTACATGGGTATTGTACGACGAGAATGGTTCTTCCCCATGCCATACACCCCAGTAGTGATTATCACCTTTGGTAAAATCATCGGCCTTGCCCCAGTTGCTTTGAGGACTGGACGAAAAATATGGACGGGAGCTGTCGAGTGTTGCAAGGGTATTCGGGAGCAGTTCTTTAAAGAGGCTGTTATAGGCTACGAGGAGTTTCAGACTATCGAGTGGTGAATAGTGAAATGTTTTTTGCCAGCCCCAGTTTTTCCAGGCTACCTCTATTTCGTTGTTGCCGCACCACAAAGCAAGGGACGGGTGATTTCGGAGACGGATGATATTATCAATGGCTTCGGCTTTTACATTTTTCAGAAAAAGGGAATCGCCGGGATACATGGTGCCACTGAACATAAAATCCTGCCATACCAGGATCCCGTTCTGATCGGCATACATATAAAAATCATCATCCCCATACATACCGCCACCCCAGATGCGAACGAGATTAAGCTGACAGTCGCTCATGAGGGACTGGATGGTATTGTCAAAATCTGCTTTCTTCTGAAGCAGGGGAGGAGGCACCAGATTAGCTCCTCGGATATATAAAGGTTCACCGTTTACACGGATATAAAAAGGCTGGCCGGTGGAGTCGGGTTGGTTGATGAGTTCTACCGTTCGTAATCCGAAAGAGACACGGTGAGAAGATTTGTTGCCGGTGTTCCAGGCCTGGGCCTGCAATTCATATAAGTAGGGTTCACCCATTCCTGCAGGCCACCAGAGCCTTGGATGAGCCATGCGAAAAGGAAGACGGAAGACATTAGTACCGGGCACCAGCAACACCGTTTTTCCGCTTCCATATGTTTCCAGACTCAGATGCACAGAATCCGTTACCGATGAGGCAATGGTTATCTCTGCTGTCATCAAGGCTTGTGTGGGGCTGAGCGTATTTCGAATGACATGCACATCGCGGATGATAAAGTCGTGCCAGTAACGGAGGTGTACTCGTTTACGAATACCGCAGGTAATCATACGGGGAGCAAAATCCCAGCCATATTGAACAGGAGATTTCCGGGTAAAGGGAGCGGTGCTGTCGTTATCGGCAGGAAAGCGGATTCCGGCAGCGGCACATTGAGGACGGATATAGTCCGGTGCCGAATGAAACAGAATACGGAGTTGGTTAGTCCCCGGTTTCATCAATTGCTCAATGCGCAGGGAATAAGAACGGAACATATTATCTGTTTTCAGCACGAGGGAGTCGTTCAGAAAAATATCGGCATAGGTATCCAGACTTTCGAATACCAGTTCGGCATTGGCACCCGCCAGCTCTTCTTTATGTATGGTATCCATAGGAAGGGAGGCGGTATATTCCCAATCCTTTTTTTCTACCCATTCACATTTTTTAAAATTATCTCCGTAGGTGGGATCGGCAATGAGTTTGTTGTTGAGCAAATCGAGGTGGATATTGCCGGGCACTGTTGCCGGTTTCCAATCCTGTTTACCCGCTTCCGAAAATTTCCAGGAAGTAACGGGCAGATCTATCATGCCCTGATGCTGGGAAAGACAGACGGTGCTGATGCACAACAAAAACAGAAGGAGCGCGTGCCTTGTCATGATTTTTTAAAGTTCTGCATGGAGCTCACCTGCATTTGTATTTCTTTTTCATCAGCTATATTACCGTTCAGGATAGCAGAAGAGTGTAATTCGTGCAGACCGGGAATCTGAAACCTATGTATGACATTGGAGCGTATCCCTCCTCCGGCCATGATTTTTATTTTTCCTTTAGCGTATGCAATCAGCTGAGCGATGGTATCAATACCTGCCAATGCGGTAGGATGTCCGCCCGAAGTAAGGATGCGGTGTATGCCACAATCGCTGATGGCATCCAATGCCTGGAACAGGTCTTTACACTCATCAAAAGCTTTATGAAATGTGGTATCCATGGGAGCCGCCAATGCAGCAAGAGTGCGGTTACGGTTTATATCCACGGTGCCGTCGGGGTTCAGGATACCGAATACCACACCATCGGCTCTCAGCTGTCTGGCAAAAAGAACGGAATCTTTCATCTGTTCAAATTCCGTTTCCGAATAACAGAAATCACCGGTGCGGGGTCGTATGAGGATATGAAGTTTTATACCAGGGATAGAGCGACACGTACGTATCGTTGCTTCATCGGGGGTGGTACCGCCGGCACCGGGTCCGCAAAGCTCCGCCCTGTCTGCTCCGTTTGTGGCAGCAAGCCTTACACTGGTATCGGAATAACAACATATTTCAAGCGCGTACATGGTATTGCAGGTTAATCAACCAAAGATATTTAATGTATCGTATATAGGACCTATTAATAGGCACGGATGAGCCGACGCACGAGCAGCCCGTCACATCCGCGCCAACCCAGGAGTAAGGTATTTGTTTATGTATTGTACATGAGCCCCATGTATAGGCACAAACAGTAGCTTAAACCAGGGACGAATTCAAATAATTTTAAATTTTAAACGCTAAACTCTAAATGTTTAAGTCTATGTACTTGAGCGTTTAAAATTAAGTGTTTAAAATTTGGAGTTTTTAAGAATTATGCCTCCTGGTTGGCAAGGATTGGGCTAATAAACACCCCATTTTCGGCAGTACGGGTATTGTTGTAAATTTACCCGGATGAAGTTCAATCGTATCTTTCTGGTTCTTGGTATTTTGGTGCTTACCGCTTCGTGCAAGCATCGGAATCATGCGCCTGACGCAGAAAATGCAAGTGCTGGTTTTTCCCGATACGTAGATCCGTTTATCGGCACCGGCGGACATGGTCATACCTATCCCGGCGCTACCCTGCCGTTTGGTATGGTACAGCTGAGTCCTGATACCCGGGCCGATGGAAGCTGGGACGGATGCAGCGGATATCATTTTGCCGACTCCACCATCCTGGGTTTTTCTCATACTCATCTGAGCGGTACCGGTTGCAGCGATTATGGCGATATTCTGCTTATGCCTTGTATGGGCGAACCAAGTCTGGATAATAAACTCTATTCTTCTACCTATTCGCATCAATACGAAAAAGCTGCTCCCGGATATTATGCCGTCAAGCTGGATAAAAGCGGAATCATGGTGGAGCTTACCACGACGCTTCGTGCCGGGTTTCATAAATACATTTTCCCCAAAGCAGGCATGGGAAATATTGTGGTGGATCTCTATCACCGCGACAAGACCCTGGAATCTCACCTGGAAGTACTCGACAAAACGCATATAGAAGGCATGCGACGCAGTCAGGCCTGGGCCAAGGATCAGCATATTTATTTTTCACTCGAGTTCTCCCGTCCATTTAAAACTTCCTTGTTACAGGCCGATGCCAAAGAAGGAGAGAGTGGAGGAGGAAAAGACAGGGGAGGCGTGTTTACGTTTGAAACAAAAGCCGGAGACAGCATATTGGTAAAAGTGGGAATCTCTACGGTGAGTATGGAGGGAGCGCGTAAAAATCTGAAGGCCGAAATTCCCGGATGGGATTTCCAGCAGGTGAGGAGAGAGGCGACAGCGGCATGGGATGAAGAGCTCAGTCGTATAGAAGTCACCAGCCCCGATGCTGATAAGCTAAAGGTGTTTTATACCGCTCTTTATCATACCATGGTACAACCCAATCTGAGTATGGATGTGGATAGCATGTACCGGGGCCGGGATAATAAGATACACAAGGCAAAAGGGTTTGTCTATTATTCTGTCTTCTCGTTATGGGATACTTTTCGTGGAGCACATCCTTTGTATACCATCATCGAGCAAAACCGTACGATGGATTTTATACAGACCTTCCTGGCCGAGTATAAGCAGGGTGGACGATTGCCTGTATGGGAACTCAGCTCCAACGAAACGGATTGTATGATCGGCTATCATGCGGTATCGGTTATTACGGATGCAGCTATCAAGGGCATTAAAGGATTTGATCCCAAGCTGGCGCTGGAAGCGATGCAGAAAAGTGCCATGGAAAACAGAAACGGGCTGGATGTGTATCGCAGGCAGGAATACTTGTCTGTGGATGATGAACCGGAATCGGTTTCCAAAACACTGGAATATGCTTATGACGACTGGTGCATAGCCAACATGGCTTTTTTACAAAACAATGAAAAGGTGCAAAAGGAATACCTGCATCGTTCCCAGTTTTACCGCAATGTGTTTGACAGTGAGACAGGCTTTATGCGTCCCCGCAAAAATGGAGGATGGCTGGATCCTTTTGATCCGCGCGAAGTGAACAATCATTATACCGAAGCCAATTCCTGGCAGTATAGCTTTTTTGTGCTGCATGATTTTCCCCGTTATATAGAGATGATGGGAGGCAAGGAAAAATTCGCCACCAAACTGGATTCTCTTTTTACCGCCGATACCCATACCACCGGACGTGATCAGGCGGATATCAGCGGCATGATCGGTCAGTATGCACATGGTAATGAGCCCAGTCATCACATTGCATATCTCTATAACTATTGTTGTAAGCCCTGGAAAACACAGGAGATCATACATCGTATCCTGACCCAGTTTTATAAATCAACTCCCGATGGCCTTATCGGCAATGAAGATTGCGGACAGATGAGCGCCTGGTATGTACTCAGCGCTATGGGTTTTTATTCCGTTACACCGGGCAGTCCCATGTATTCCATTGGTGCTCCTTTGTTTCCTTCGGTTAAAATTCATCTGGAAAACGGAAAACAATTTACCATTCATGCCAATGGTTTGAGTGATGATAATTATTATGTACAAAGCGTCTCCTCTACGCATCAGCCCTCCGATCCCCTGGTGCTGGCTCATCAGGATATCATAAACGGAGAGACCCTCAATTTTGAAATGGGATCCAAACCCGGTACCGAGTACGCAGCCAAGAGCGCATGCCAGCCATTAGCAGGTGCAGGAAAAAACACCGACTTCATCCCTGCTCCGGTGATCTCCGCTACGGCTTTTCTTTTTCGGAACAGTGATGAGGTGAGTATAGAAGAGAAAGATGAAAACGGAGTGGTGCGTTATACCAGAGACGGTTCCCGCCCCGACAAGACCGATAAAAAATACAAAGAGCCTTTTCATGTGGATAAAACCACCCAGGTGATGGCCATAGCTTTTGATCCCAAAGACAGTGCTGTTCACAGCGGAGTAAGCACGGCGGTATTTCATAAGTTCCCCAATTGGTGGACGGTTAAAATCAATTCGACCTATAGCAACCAATATGCCGCAGGCGGTGATGAAGCATTGATTGACGGAATACACGGAGATGTGAACTGGAGAAAGGGTAACTGGCAAGGCTACCAGGGTCAGGATTTTGAAGCCGTGGTGGATCTGGGATCATCGCAATCCATCACACGTTTGGGAGCGGAGTTTTTACAGGATGTAAATGCCTGGATCTTTATGCCCAAAGAGGTAGAGTTTTTTGTTTCTTCGGATGGAAAAAAATTCAAGCATCTGGTGTCGGTTGACAATACCGTTTCCGAAATGGATGAGAAGGTACAGATCAAGGAATTCACTACGGCCGTTCACAAACAAAAGGCACGCTATATAAAAGTGCAGGCTACCAATTACGGTCGCCTGCCCGACTGGCATCCAGGTGCCGGGGGGAAGGCGTTTATTTTTATTGATGAGATTAGTGTGGAGTGATCGAGGCTCACGCCCACTGCGCTTATACCCTTCGCACTGCAGATTCTTCACCCTCATTCACTTTCCAGCGCTTCTGTTCAGAATGACAACGGTGTCGTGTCATCCTGAGCGAAGATTAGCTTGTGGGTAGGGCGAAGGATCTGCGAAGGGGTGGCTAATGGGGTGGAATGCGAGGCTCATGCACACTGCGCTCATTGCCTACACCTTGCAGATTCTTCACCCTCATTCACTTTCCAGCGCTTCTGTTCAGGATGACCACGACAGGTTTACTTGTTTGATCACCTCGGTCCCCCATGATGCATACCGGCGGGAGGATTATTATGCGGCATGGGAGGAGGACGCATCTCTTGTCTGGGAGGTGGCGGTGTGCGCACCGGATTTTCATGAACAGGTTCTGGATTAGTATGAGGTGTAGTATGCTCCGGCTGATTCTGTGGTCGCTCCGTATTGTTATTGTTGGTACGAGATGGTGATGGGGTACTTCGTTGCGTGTTGTTTGTATTCCTTCCGCTTTCCGATGGGCTGGCCTGAGCCGAAGCACGACCCGGCTGTTTGAAGAAATCATTTCCCGAACGTTGCGATACCGGTTTGATATCTTTTAGATTGCTCATTTTTTCCGGAGCGGGCTTATCGCCGGAGGAACGGTTTACCGAAGGACGGTAAATACTGAGTTGGTTGTTGCTGAGCGAATGACCCGGCGTTGAACTTTCCCTGACACTTACCGGAGAAATGGTGGAGCCGGTGGCCTTTTCTACCTGAGCACGTTCGGGTCCGCTTACATAACGTGCATTGCCCGTGCGGCTGGTATTGGTGCGGTTGATGACGGTGGACGATTTCAAAAAATTATCATTGCCACTTCGCGGACCGTAATAGCGCGATGGATGCTCGCTGGTCATATAGCGTTCGGGCATATATACCCAGCTGTCTCTTCGTCCTCCATAATAGTTGTAACCAAAAAAGAGTTCCACACCTACCGAAGGACCTAATGCCACCCACCCATAATAACCCGGAGCGGTTCTCCAGCATACCCAGGCGGGTCCCCATTCATTACCGGGAATCCAAAGCCATCCGTAGGTGTCGTCATAAAACCAGCGTCCGTAGTGGAAAGGAGCCCAGCCCCAGTCGTAATCCGAGAGCCAGAGCCATCCGTCATCGGTCCATACCCAATGACCGTCGCTTCCATAGGGAACAAAGTTGGCATCTTCAAAAGGCATCCATACATAACCATAGGAAGGATAATTGACCCATGTTCCATAGGGACTCAGCTGATCATAAAATACCTGGAAGCTGACGCTGGCCCTTTGTGCCGATACCACCGAAGTTTGTAAAACAACAATGATACAGAACACGAATGCAATGCGGGATAAGCGGGGATATGCGTTCATAGCGGGTTGTTTTTAATTAAACAGAACACTTAATACCTTTAAAAGAGCGTGGAAAACAAATTGTCTGCTGAAACAAAATTAGCTCAGAGGATAGTATAGGCGGGTTGGAATTCGGTGAAAGGGGGGATTTGTGATTTGAAAGGAGGGAAGGCATCGGGGAGTGAGTCGCCGTATTAACCCCTCAGTCCCGACGCTACGGTCGTGACAGCTCCCCTTAGCAGGGGAGCAACAATGAGTGCAAATTATTAAAGATCCCCTTCTTGATTTCAGGGATGGGGTGGTTTTGTGACCCCTCAGTCCCGACGCTACGGTCGGGACAGCTCCCCTTAGCAGGGGAGCAACAAATAGTGCAAATTATTAAAGCTCCCCTCCTTATTTCAAGGAGGGGTGCCCGACACCTCAGGTGGAGGGCGGGGTGGTTTTGTGACCCCCAGTCGTCATGCCTGATTATAAACAGAGTTCGTATAGATGTTTATCTTTGCAGCCGGAATAAACAGCTATGGAAAACCGTCGAGTACGAGTACGATTTGCGCCGAGTCCTACGGGGCCCCTTCATATGGGAGGAGTGCGCACCGCCCTTTATAATTATCTGTTTGCAAAACATCACGGAGGTGATTTTATCCTGCGTATAGAAGATACGGATCAGAACCGTTTTGTGCCAGGAGCAGAAGCCTATATCATAGAGGCCCTTTCCTGGTGCGGAATCCATCCCAACGAGGGAGTGGGTTTCGGTGATGGTCCGTATGCACCCTATCGTCAAAGCGATCGTAAGCCTATGTACCGTCAGTATGCCGAGCAGCTGGTGAATGCCGGTCATGCCTATTATGCATTCGATACCAGCGAAGAGCTGGAAGAGATGCGTAAACGTATAGAGGCTGCCGGAGGTTCCTCGTCTTATAATGCCATTACCCGTCAGAATATGAAAAACTCCCTCACCTTGTCGGAAGATGAGGTGAAGAACCGCATTGCGGCGGGAGAAACCTATGTGATCCGGATGAAGATACCCCGCAATGAAGAGATCCGCGTGAAAGACTTGATCCGCGGATGGGTGGTGGTACATAGCGGACAGATGGATGATAAGGTCTTGTTCAAATCGGATGGGATGCCTACGTATCACCTGGCCAATGTGGTGGACGATTATACCATGAAGATTACGCATGTGATACGGGGAGAAGAATGGCTCCCTTCCGCTCCTTTGCATGTATTGTTATACCGCAGTCTGGGTTGGGAAAGTGTGATGCCCGAATTTGCGCATCTTCCGCTCTTGCTTCGTCCCGATGGAAACGGAAAGCTGAGCAAACGCGATGGAGATCGTCTGGGTTTTCCGGTGTTTCCTATTTCCGGTTCCTTGCTGGATACCAAGACCAACAAACCCGAATCTTTTTCCGGTTATCGGGAAGCAGGATATTTTCCCGATGCGTTTATCAATATGCTGGCCCTGTTGGGATGGCATAGCAGCGGGAATCAGGAGTTGTATACGATGGAAGAGCTGATCAAGGAATTTTCTCTGGATCGGGTAAGCAAATCGGGTGCTAAGTTTGATCCCGAGAAAACGAAATGGTTCAATCAACAATATCTGCGCAAACGCAGCGATGCAGAGCTGGCAGCAGTATGGCTGAAAGAGTTGCAGGCTAAAAATATCAATACCACCCAGGCTTATGTGGAGAAAGCCGTTCATCTGATTAAGGAGAAGGCCGTATTCAGCACCGATTTCTGGAGTCTGGGAAGTTTTCTTTTTGAAGCGCCTGTAGCTTATGATGCCGAGGTGATCAAGAAAAGATGGAATGAAAAAAGTGCGCAATTTGTAGATGCTGTTGCCAAGGCATTTGCTGCGCTGGAACCCTTCACCGCTGCATCGGCAGAAACTTGTTTTAAACAAACAGCAGAAACGATGGGTATCAAAACCGGAGAGGTGATGCAGCTGTTTCGCGTTTGTCTGATCGGAGCGCCTGTAGGACCGGCCTTGTTTGAGTTGATCGAGTTGCTGGGCAAGACCGAGTCGGTAAAGCGGCTGGAAGAAGCACATAAAAAAATAAAGGTAACGGTTACCGGAGCCTAAGAGCAAGCGTATGGGAATCATTAACGTAAGTGGAATACGTCTGCATGCCTATCATGGCTGTCTGCCCGAAGAGGCCAGGCTGGGTACCGAATACCGGGTGGATATCAGTGTAAATACCGATTTCTCCGCATCCGAAAAAAGCGATCAGCTTTCCGATACTGTGGACTATTGCGATATCTATGCCATTGTAAAGACCGAGATGGAGATCCGTTCCAAACTGATCGAGCATGTATGCCGTCGTATACTCGATAAGTTGGTGCATCAGTTTGCAGGGGCCAGGATAGAGGTGAAAGTCACGAAATTCCGTCCCCCTATCCAGGGCGATGTAGAAAGTGTATCCGTGGTGCTGCATAACTGACCCGGTATACCCCTTTTCCCACAGTCATTTCTTTCCCGTTCACCGACTTATCCCGGCTGTTTAACTATTAAATAGGGGAGGGCAGGGGTGTGTCCGTACAAAACACAAAACGACACACCATGGATATCATTCGGGAACATAAAAACACGTTCAGGGGAATCTCCCTGTTAACCGTCTCCTGCATCCGCATCGGAATTATGACCTTTGCCTTGCTCATCGTCTATTTTGCCATCATGAATATGCTGGGTCTGCATCGTATCCTGGCCCTGAGGGCATTCAATATCCTGATTCTGGGGTATGGAATTATACGAGGTATGAGGCGTTATGCGCGGCATACGGGACCCAAGTTTGCCTATTTCACGGGTATCCGTATCGGGGCATTGATCAGTCTGGTGGCGGTGGTACCTTTTGCCATCCTTACCGGTATTTATCTGAGTTATGATACCGCCTTTATGAATTATCTGGTCGATAGCCTATCTATGGGATCGTATCTCACGCCCATCTCGGTAGCTACCGGCGTAGCCATAGAGGGCCTTGCTTCGGGACTCATTATTACGTTTGTGGTGATGCCGTATTTTAAAGAGCAGTAGTTCACACCCAGAGGAAAAATTTAGCAAGGAGAAGTAGTATCCCCCTTTGGAGGGGGCAGGGGGAGGAGGTGAGTTAAATGTTTAGAGTTTAGCGTTTAAAATTTAGCGTTAAGAATAATAAATTATAAACGCTAAACACTCAATTTTAAAGTATAATCAGACCATTTTGGAAAGAGGATATTATATGTGCAGATAATCTATCCCCCTTTGGAGGGGGCAGGGGGAGGAGATGAGTTAAATGTTTAGAGTTTAGCGTTTAAAATTTAGCGTTAAGAATGTTAAATTATAAACGCTAAACGCTCAATTTTAAAGTATAATCAGACCATTTTGGAAAGAGGATATTATATGTGCAGATAATCTATCCCCCTTTGGAGGGGGCAGGGGGAGGAGATGAGTTAAATGTTTAGAGTTTAGCGTTTAAAATTTAGCGTTAAGAATGTTAAATTATAAACGCTAAACGCTCAATTTTAAAGTATAATCAGACCATTTTGGAAAGAGGATATTATATGTGCAGATAATCTATCCCCCTTTGGAGGGGGCAGGGGGAGGAGATGAGTTAAATGTTTAGAGTTTAGCGTTTAAAATTTAGCGTTAAGAATGTTAAATTATAAACGCTAAACGCTCAATTTTAAAGTATAGTCACAGCAAACCTTGGTAGTCGAGGCTTTAGTGAAGGGTATTTTTGCTTTTGTTTATTGTGTTCTGCAATAAGCCTTTAGGTCAGGCATTTAATGCCTTTTTCGCGTCTTTCCCATTACCTACGGGCCAGATTCCCTCCCAATTTGTCAATCAGAATTTTGTTATCTTTGTCCCTTCCAGTAACAAAAGGTCCTGTGGCCGAGCGGTTAGGCAGAGCTCTGCAAAAGCTCCTACTGCGGTTCAAATCCGCACGGGACCTCAATGAGATCAAAAAGAGCCGACGAAAGTCGGCTCTTTTGCATGATAAGAAAATGCATAAAACTTGTTTTAGGGCATTTTCTTATCATGCAAAAGGGGCAAACAATTAGTTTGCCCCTTTTTGATATTAGACTTTAGGCCATCTCCAGCGGATCATGACGAGCGCCGAAGGCGCGAGGCATAATCCGCACTACATAACAGTGCCCGCTTTTTAGTCCACCCACCAGCTCGCTCCCCCCGATCGCTATCGATCCCACACTGCGGGATTGCCATAGAAGCTATTTCTTCTTGCTCTTGTACCATCGCCGGCCTTGATAAGCAATCATCAGAATAAAGTGCAGGCTTGTTAACGTTAATAAATAAAACCAGTAAGCCAAAGCGGTGCCTTGGTGTACGTCAAAAAATAATCCATAGTACAGAATGGCACTATAAAGAATGGCACAAATTAAATTTACACTTGCAAACACCTTGTTTGTCCGGAAAGAAAGCAAAATCGCAATCAGCAGTGCAGCAGAACATCCGAGTAATAAATTTGTTTCGTTCATTGGGCAAAGCCGGTTAGATGGATATAATAGAATAAAGCACTCCTGCACAGGCAAGGCTACATATCCGCGCCGAGCGGTAATCAATTATCTCTTCCGCTTAAAGACCGGATTGTTTTTCAAAAGTCTTTTTCCGTGATGAACCGTTAAGATGTCTATCTGTTCCGGACTTACAATCAGATAAATAATGCGATAATTTCCGAGTATGAGTTCCCGTATTGTTTTGTCGCCAACTTCCGGCACAACTCGTCCTGTTATGGGATGTAAGGTGAGTACTTCCGTTTTTTCAAAAAATCGCTGAACCTGAATCTTCGCATATCGTTCAGAGTCTTTTGCAATAAACTCAGCAATGTGGGAAATGTCTTCAATGGACTGCTCTGTCCACCTTATTTCAACCATTTTTTAAGCTTTTCTTTCGCCTTAGCGGTTGACTTTGTTTGTCCGGCACCGGATTGTTCGAGACCAATTTCAATTTTCTGAAGAAGTACAATTCTATCCAGCAAATCATCAAAAGAAAATGTATCCGGAAGATCCTTGATGGATTTTAAGAGCATGGTTTTCGTAAGCATATTCTCAAGGTTTGAATCAAAGTTAAGAAAAGCAATCGGGGTTTTCAACTGATTTATGAAAATGGGGCACGAGAAGCAATGGACTGGAATCCATTATGTTTGACATCTTCGGCGTGAGGCATAACCCACCCTTCATCTCGCTCCTCTCGATCGCTATCGGGAATGCACTGCATGTTTGCCGTCTTAGACTTTAGGCCATCCCCAGCGGATCATGACGAGCGCCGGAGGCGCGAGGCATAATCCGCACTTCCTCTTTTCTCATTAAGGCATGCCCGAAGGATTAATGAAATTAATCCGCACTTATCTATTAGCTACAATAGCTATATTTGAAGATAATCACAACCCAATATTGAACATGAGAATACTGCATATCGGAGACTTTCATTATAAGTCCAATAAAAACCTTTACGAACAGAAAAATGTAGTAGATAAATTAATTCAACACCTGAAAACAAGCGAACCAATTGATTATTTGATTTTCACTGGCGATCTGGTTCATAGCGGAGAAAAGGAATCCGACTTTGCAGAAGCTCACAAGGCAATATTCGTACCTCTTCATAAGTTTAACAGGGTAAGGAAACAAATTATTCAATAATGGCATTCGCAGTGACCCAATATTTCATTGGGTGGCAGATTAACTCTGAACTAGGGTTGTTTCATCCACGTTTCAGTAAGTCAATCGCACTCTTCATAACTACCTGGTATTCATATAATTCACTCACAGGGTTCGAATCCGCACGGGACCTCAATGAGATCAAAAAGAGCCGACGAAAGTCGGCTCTTTTGCATGATAAGAAAATGCATAAAACTTGTTTTAGGGCATTTTCTTATCATGCAAAAGGGGCAAACAATTAGTTTGCCCCTTTTTGATATTAGACTTTAGGCCATC
>JABDCB010000024.1:0-2699 GCA_013288325.1 Bacteroidota bacterium | reverse complement strand
GAAAATGCATAAAACTTGTTTTAGGGCATTTTCTTATCATGCAAAAGGGGCAAACAATTAGTTTGCCCCTTTTTGATATTAGACTTTAGGCCATCCCCAGCGGATCAATGAAATTAATCCGCACTATACTGCTCCCTTTTTGATTTTAGACTTTAGGCCATCTCCAGCGGATCAATGAAATTAATCCACCCACCAGCTCGCTCCTCCCGATAGCTATCGGGAATGCACTGCGGGATTGCCCTCCGCACGGGACCTCTAAAACCAGTGTGAGTGTGCTGATATTCATGTTACCCACGCTGATAGATTTGTAATAGCGCTTCCGAACGTTACCTCTTTATTCGTGAGTTTAACAGAAATCTCTGTATCAGTAAGGGATTTCCTCAACCAGTATTTCTTTTCCGGCTTTATCATAATAGGTACAAGTCATCTTTGCCAAATCAGCTACCCATTTTTCAATCCCGTAGTCTGCACATTGCCTGCAAAAAGTAGGGTAGTCTGATTTGCCTTGCTGGTGTGCTTTTATGTCTATTAAAAACGCTGCTTTATTGCTTCTGTCAGCAATTTTTAAAGACGAATACTTAGCACCTGATTCAATCTTATAATTGCCTTTGCCTTCATAAAAGGTATTGCCATCGGTAACATAGGTTGTGTAACTTGTTACTCCAAGTTTAATGATTTCCTGCACATATGCAGGATACTGTGCACCACTTTTCACTTTTGAATGGGTTGCTTTTAGCTGTTCGATTGTAAACATGATTTATTGTTTTTAAGTTTAATCAAAAGTAGATTAGACATAAAAACTGTAATTGTAAAAAATCGTTGTTTTTACTTTTTTTTAAAAAACTGTTCAGGAGTTTCTCCGGTAAAGGATTTAAAGTCTTTGATAAAATGGGCCTGATCAAAGTACCCGGCGTCAAGCCCCAACTCTGTCAAATTGTTTTCTAATGGGGAAGGAGTATTAAGTATATGTTTTAAACGAACAATAGACGCAAATTTCTTAGGAGAAGCACCAACCGTTTTGCGAAAACGCTTTTCAAACTGACCTTGGCTAATATTTAGTTTCTCAGCAAGAAAGTTGATCTTAATGTTTCCGGCATACTGTTTAATAAGGCTTACAGCCATATTTACAAGTTCATCATTGATTTTATGTTTTAAACGAGCGATCAGGAATTTCTCAACGGCGTCAATTCTTTCCATGTCAGTTTTTGCTTCACCAAGTTGTTCGGCAATCACGTCCATTTGAGATTGTAATATTAAATCATCCAATGAAATGCTTTGCCCAAATATCTCATGCATACCTTGGTTAAAAAAATTAGCTGACCCTGTTTCCGAAAACATAACCAATACGGTACTTATGTTTTCGGAATTATTAAATACTCGATAAGTATCCATCAAACCGGTAATGCCAGCTGCGCTTAAAGGAATAGATTTCGTATTGTCTTTTGAGTAGGAAAGTTTGCCCGAATACTGAAAGCCCATTACAATACTTGTATCGGGTAATACCTTATATGAACTTGCTAATTCGTTTTCACTTATGGCAATAGTTTTTACAAACGGCTTTAAAATATCGCATGGTATGTAGGTTGTAAAACTCATTTGAATGCAAAATTGCAAATAATTATGCTTTTGATCTTATTGATTTCGATTTTTTTGCACTTCTTTATATGTTTATAGTGATTATAAGGAATCCATATCCGGATACAAGCATATTGATTTTGGAAATATCAGGGTAAGATTGTGCCAGAGCAGTTTTTCTATTAAGTTATGCTCCCATCCCTCTCTACAAAAGTAGAGAGGGGGTGGGTTCCGTTCTTTAACCGTCGCCCCGGAGAGGGCAAGCGGGAGGATGAAAACTACATTTTCTACAAACCGGCGGAAAGATTAATTTTAATCTGCATTAGAACTGAAACCCTAGAAAAATAAACCATGAAACCACTTCTCTTAATCCTCGACGACTGGGAAGGCCGGATTGCCGCTTCTGCTTGCTGGGAAAAATTAAAAGAGCATGTAACTATAAAATACCTGGACAAACCCATCACCGCCGCCACCGATTCTGAAATAGGCGATACTGTTTTTCTGATGCCCTTGCGCGAGCGAACTGCCCTGACTGAAACGGTATTGGCAAGACTGCCCAAACTAAAACTGATTCTTCAAACAGGAGGACATGCGTATCATCTGGATGCCGCTGCTGCCAAAAAGCGGGGCATCGTTGTTGCATTAGGCAGAAAGGTAAAAGCACCTCTGGATTCTGTTCCTGAACTTACGTATGCCATGATGCTGGGGCTGATGCATAAAGTGCCGGCGGCACAGCCTCCCATGCATGCAGGAGCATGGCCCCTTGTCATGGGGCGGACGCTTGCCGGAAAGAGATTGGGTATATTAGGAATAGGTCGTCATGGTACTAAGGTTGCACACATTGCGAAAACGGCTTTTAATATGGATGTGGTAGCCTGGGCCCGGCCCGGAAGTAAAAATGTCCATACAAATTCCATCCCGCGCATAAGCCTGGACGAGCTATTACAAACCAGCGATATCGTCAGCATCCATTTGCGATTGTCTCCCGAATCCCAGGGTTTGATGAATGCAGATCGTTTAGCTAGGATGAAAAAAGGAAGTATCCTCATCAATACCTCCCGTGGTGCCATCGTGGATGAACAAGCCCTGGTTCACTCACTTACCCATGGACCCCTCGCCAGCGC
>JABDCB010000023.1 GCA_013288325.1 Bacteroidota bacterium | reverse complement strand
TCCCGATTATTGATCAGTTAGCCTGAACCTATGCTGTATATACTCTCCGTCATTTTTATAAGCGCATTGCTCATCGCCATGCTGCTGGGGCTATATGCCAACGGCAAATGGAAACAGAAAGCCGCATTGCTTGAAAAGATAGAGAAGGAAAAAATAAATTACGAAAGCATTATTGAACAAGCCAATGATGCCATGATGGTGATTGATATTGTAGACGGGAAAGTACATCAGTGTAATCCCAGCGCATGTCAGCTGCTGGGATATTCAAAAGCGGAACTGGAGAATAAGAGTCTGTTTGATCTGCAGCCTAAAGAACTGGTAGAGAAAAGCTCCCGCATGGTAGCTGATGTATGGGAACAGAAAGGACTTATCTACAGCGATATTCCCTTTGTTACCGCTTCCGGAATGCTGATGCCGGTGGAGTGTAGCGCCAAAGTAGCTCCCTTTGCAGGTCGCCCGGCCATTGTGATTTATGCACGGGATATACGCGAACGACTGAAACTGGAAGAAGAGATACGGGAACAACAGGCTGTTATCAAAGAAAAGAACAAGGATATTACCGACAGTATCAATTATGCCCGTCGTATTCAGGCGGCATTATTACCTTCCGATGCGGAAATAGAACGGTACCTCTCCGATCATTTTATCCTCTACAAACCCAAAGATATTGTAAGCGGCGATTTCTACTGGTTCTCCAGTGTCAGCACCACAGTGCCCGATGCTCCTGTACAACACAAGATGTTATTGATAGCAGCTGTTGACTGTACAGGACATGGCGTGCCCGGAGCGTTTATGAGTCTGGTAGGATCTACCTTGCTCAACCAGACCATTACGGATGTAAATGTGAATCATCCTTCCGATGCACTTAATTATCTGAACAGGGAATTACGCAAAACATTGCGCCGTCAGATGAACGACAGTTCTATTCGCGACGGGATGGATATGACCCTTTGTGCCATTGATCTTCAGAATATGAAACTGGAATTTGCAGGAGCCAATAACCCGGTATTCATTATACGGAATAAAGAACTGATAGAACTTAAAGGGGATAAACAACCGATTGGTTCGGATAGTGATGAAACAAAGAAGCCTTTCTCTAACCAGCTGTTTGATTTGCAACGGGGCGATTGTATTTACCTTTTTACGGATGGTTATGCCGATCAGTTTGGCGGACCCAAAGGAAAAAAATTCAAGTACAAACAGTTTCAGGAATACTTACTGGCCAATCATGCCCGGCCTATGAAAGAGCAAAAAATCATTCTCGACAACTGTATCGAAGAGTGGAAAGCTTTTCCCAAAACCGGAGGAGGGATGCATGAGCAGGTGGATGATATCCTGCTTATCGGGCTGAGGGTTTAAAAAAGCGGTCAGGTAGAATAGCGAATACTAGTCTTGTTTATCCTCCCCCTGCCCCCTCCTAAGGGGGACACAGACTTCATATCCCCCTTTGGAGGGGGCAGGGGGAGGATTTTACTAAGCCGTCCGTTTCAACGTAATCACCGTCACCTCCGGCCATATCCCTACTCTGCCCGGAAAACCTATAAAGCCAAAGCCGCGGTTTACATACAGATACTTTCCGCCTTCTTCATACAATCCCGCCCATTTGGGATAACGCATCTGGATAGGACTCCATTTAAATCCGGGAATCTCTATCCCGAACTGCATACCGTGTGTATGACCCGAAAGCGTAAGGTGGATATGTTTGTTGCATTGTTTTACCTCTGCATCCCAATGCGAAGGATCGTGTGACAAGAGAATTTTAAATTCTTTTTCATCTATGCCCTCCACCGCTTTTTTCAGATCGCCTTTTTGTTTGAAACCAAGTCCCCAGTTTTCAACGCCTATCAATGCAATGCGTTGCCCGTTTTTTTTCAAGATACGTATGTTCATTCCGCATCAGGGTATATCCCAATGTGGTATGATGGGCTATAAGACGCTGATGGTTCTCTTCCTTTTTTTCTTCCGAAGGCCAGTGGCTGTAATCTCCGTAATCATGATTGCCGAGTATGGAATACTGTCCATACGGAGCCTTGAATGTTTTGAACTGATCCAGCCAGGGAATTACTTCGTATTCGAAATTATTAACCAGATCGCCCGTAAAAACAAACAGATCCGATTTGTTGGCATTTGTCATATTCACCCCTTTCATCACCCCTTCCAGGCTGTCGAAACTTCCGGAATGAATATCAGAAATCTGGGTGATGGTAAAACCATCGAACGCTTCGGGAAGATCGGGAAATGAAATGGTCTCCCGGTGCACTGTGTATTTGTACTTGCCTATGAAAAGACCATGGATAATACCGAGAAAAGGAAGAGAGGCTACACCCATAGCCATCTGACTGACGAATTTTCGCCGGCCGGAAAAATAGATCACTCCTTCCGGATCGGCAGGAGGACTTACCTTATGATACAGATAACGCCCTATTCCTTTAAGGAGACGGAACGCATCTTCGGCAAGGAGGATGATACAGAAAATAAGTTTTGGGATGAGCATGGCAAAGAAAAACCCCAGCAAACGCATTAAGATAATAGAGGGAGCTCTGGATTTGTCCATGGCGCCAAAACCGATGGAAACAGAAACGATAACCCCAAGGCTTAACAGCCAGTACGATACCCGTATTATCTTACGGGTTCTTTGGGATCGGAGCCTGGTAGTAAGTATTTTAACTGCCTGATAAACATATACATCGATTAATAAAACCAGTACAATGGTCAGCAGCAGGATCGTAATAGGGAAAGTCTTCATAGTAGCGCTTGGAATGCAAATTTACAGAATATTCAAGGCAGAACACCTTTGAAGGGATTTGCTTTTATGTTGGGAATGGAGTAAATTTCCAAGAAATTAGAAAAGGTTTGGTAACGACAAACAATTTTCTGTCACACGAACCATGAAAAGAACTACCTGGCTGTTATCAATTTTGTCACTGCTTATTTTGGCTGGAATCCTCGAAGCCTGCTTTTATCTGTTGAAACATTGAACCGTTTGCTATAAGGCTTTACCCATATCCTGCCACCTTGTTATAAAAAAAAGAACCGGAAAATACCGGTTCCTTCCTGCTATGACATAAACACGTGCTGAATTTTCAGTGATTTGAGACGATCAACTTCAGAATAGTGCGGAGCCCGGCGCCGGCCCTTATGTCACAGAAGTACATTCCCGGGGAAAGCATGGAAAGATCCATCGTCATCAGGTGATGACCGGAAGGGATATGCTCTTCCAAAGACCGCCACACCACCTCACCGGTAACCGAATAGACCAGATAAGAAACAGTACCCTCCGGAACAGATGCAAACTCCAGATTAGCCACCCCCTGTACCACGGGATTGGGATTGATGCTCACAGAAAGTTCCTTCGATAAAGAAGAGGCATCAGTAGGAACAACGACGATTGTATTGGAATTGACCGTGCACCCGGAAACAGCCGTAATGATTACATAATAGTTGCCCGCAGTGGTTACCGTATAGGTTTGCGAAGTAGCACCGGGAATAACTTTTCCGTTTTCACACCACTGATATGCATAAGCCGGTGTGGAATGCAACACATAGCCAACCTGAGTAATAACAGGAACAGGTGCCTTGCAAAACATACTATCTCCTTCCACTGTTATATTATCAAAGCTGTTGGTTCCAATTGCACCCGTATTACTGGGCGTAAACTGAACACGAAAAATGAGTTTTGCATTATTGTTTGTCATCGAATCATTTTTCATAGTCAGGCTTATTTTTCCCCATCTGGCTCCCACGGTGTCGAATACAATGGATAAGCCGTTGTTGACATAGGTAAGTCCGCTATCCAGGCTATAATCATAAATCTGATAACGGGGAGAAGAGGCTGGCAAGGTGGAATGTGTTTCAAACGTGATTTTGATATTCCGGTAATGTACCGTGGGAATATACCAGAGGTATTCCATGCTGTCGCAAGGGTTATGGATGCGGATGGCCCCGTTGGCCTTGCCGCAACAACCTCCGAACCCTATACGTTGGTTAATGGTATCTCCGCTTGTATTATCGGCATAAGAAGTATCCGACACTGTACCAGTGAGTTTCTCGAAACTGATCCAGGCCTTAGCTAAAACAGAATAGTCGGAAAACACCACGGGGTATAACACCCCTCCGCTGTCGCTGGCCGGTAAGGTATTGTTGAAATGCCAGTAGTGTATAAGCTGGCTTTGGGCATTCATTCCCTGAAGTGCACAGATAGAGAGGAGGAGGACGGAGAAGAACCGTTTTATAGTTTTCATGATGATTGATTAGTGTTACATATAGTGTATTTCATATAATAAATATATCACAAATGTAGAAAAAATAAGATCACTCCGGGGTATATATAGGTATGGGGCAAGGTTGAATGTTAGCCCATCTGTTTATCAATTCCCCCAGATTGAATTATCAGGGAAGAAAATTACCGGGAATTGAAAAAATACTATCTTCGCGCCGAATCTGGTTTTGTCCTGTTTTGAAAATCAGGACAGATTAAAAGGGAATTCCGTGAAAGTCGGAAACAGTTCCCGCTGCTGTAAGCTCTTTTTATTCTTTCCGGCAAATCAAGCCACTGTCTGCCTCAAACGGATGGGAAGGTGTCCGGAAAGAGAGCGAGTCAGAAGACCTGCCAGGCTCACAAATTCATAAACAGCTTCGGGTAAAAGCTAAGAATGGAACAGAACCTTGGGCTCTCCTTCCTATCTTTTTTTTGCCCCCTGACAAACCATCTAAAAAAAACAGGATGAAAAGGGGAAAATTTGCATGTACAGTCAGCATGAGAACATGGCTGATCTGTTTGTCGTTCATCTCTGCAGGTGCCATTGCGCAGCAGGATACGGCGGGTATTCACAAAATAAAAGAGGTGGTCATTTCGGCCAGCCGCACCGAACAGGATCCCGATAGTGTGGGTCGCAGCATCACCGTTATTTCGGAAGCCCAGATAAAGAATTCGGGCGCCAATACCCTGGCCGAAATCCTGTCCCGTCAGGAAGGGATTTATATTGTGGGTACGGGACAAACACCCGGCCAGGTTCAGAACCTCTTTATGCGGGGTGCTAACAGTAATCAGACAGCCATTCTCATTGACGGAGTGCGCATGACAGATCCTTCGTCAACCGATAATGCCATCGAATTTTCTGAAATCTCCCTGGCCGATATAGACCGGATCGAAATCATACGAGGTGCTCAAAGCACCATGTATGGCTCATCCGCCATAGGAGGTGTGATCAATATCATTACCAAAAAGAACAGGGCTCCCGGACTGCATGTGGATGTGGATGTAAATACCGGAACATTCGGAAGCCAGACCAGCATGTTTAGCCAGCAATTAGGCCTCAACTATACATTTAGTAATGGCTTTTATCTGGCCGGCGAAGTATACAACAATCATACAAACGGATTGGATGCAACGGTGGATACCGTAACAGATCCCAAAAACTTTGCGCATACTCACCGCGATATGGACGGGTTTGATAAAACAGATGCCATCGGTAAGGCCGGATATCACCATGATGGTCTCGATTTGTTTGTCTCGTATAAAAGGGTGCATCAGAAAGCTGATATCGATGCCGGAGCTTTTACCGACGATCCGGCTTATACCGTTGATTTTACCCGTAATCTGTTTAACTGGGGGGGCAGCTACAAAATAAACAAACACCTGAGTGTAAGTTATATCGGAGGCATGACCACGCTTAAAAGGGTGGCCATTGACGACTCATCCGTAGTGGACGTTCAGGGTGATTATAACCACAGCTATTTTAAAGGAAACTATACCGGAAGTACCATTACCAATGAAGTACAGGCCAATTACAGCACCAAAGGACTGAGTGCGGTAGTGGGAGCAGGAAGCTATAATGAAAAGATGAGTAATGATGTGTCATCTATCAACTCCTATTATCCCATGTATAATTATCACCTCAATCTGGACTCTTTACACATCAGCGTAAACACCCTGAATGCTTTTGCTCATGTAAATCTGGATGGAAGTCTGATCAGGGATTCCTGGAGCGTGTTTGCATTGGGATTAGGTATACGAAGCACCCAGCATGAAATTTTTGGCAATAACCTTACTTATGAAATCAATCCCAGTCTGAAGGTGTCGAATAACGGCCTTCTTTTTGCTTCCTGGGCCACCGGCTTCAATGCTCCTTCCCTGTATCAATTGTACGATGCGGATATGGATACCAGCTCTCACATTACCCGCGGCAATAAAACCCTGAAACCGGAAACATCCACCTCCATGGAAATAGGGTTTAAACAACGTCTGGGCGAACACCTGAGCTTTCATTTTTCCTTTTTCAAAACAGTGGTCCAGAACAGCATAGATTATGTCTATCTTTGGAATAAGAACAAGCCCCAGGATTCGCTCACCTATCTTGATTATAAGGGAGATACCTATGTTAACATCGGTACCCAGACGAATCAGGGTTTTGAGATAGGGCTGAGTTCCAAGGTGAGTGAAAAGTTCTTTGTAAGTGCGAATGTAAGCCTGGTTAACGGCAAGCTGGATTATGACCCTGCTGCTGTCAATCCCGTTCATACTCAGGGTAATCAGATCCAATTGTTTGATAATGGTGCCTTTCTGAACAGCAAGATAACCACCTATGGTTTGGTAAGACGCCCCTCCACGGCTAATATCAGTGTATCATACCGGCCCTGGAAGAAGGTTTATTTGGAGGGAGATATCAGGTATGTAGGTCCCCGGTATGATGTCTATTACAATTCGTCCCTGGGCCCTGGCGGAGCAGAAGCCACCAAGGGAATGGGCGATTATACCCTGGTTGATGTAAACTGCCGGTATCAGATCTGGAGAGGTTTGTCGACAGGATTAAGGGTAGAAAATTTGTTTGATGAAAAATATTACGAAATTTACGGCTATACAACCCGGGGAAGAAGTTTTTATCTGAATCTCCGGTACTCCTTCTGAACCTTTTCAATTAATACTAATAACTATGACCAAGACACAACAAGTTAAATTGCGCTTCGGCGTTCTGGCAGGTATCGTAGGCCTGGCTACCATTACCCGTATCGCTATCCCGCCCTTGCTGGGACATCCATCCAACTTTTCTCCTATTGATGCCATTGCTTTATTCAGCGGCTGTTATTTCTCCGGTAAGCTGAGCAAATTTATTGTTCCCCTGCTGGCTGTGTGGGTAGGCGATTTGTTCGTTAATTACCTTGCCATGGGCCACTGGACCTGGTTATATCAGGGATTCTATTGGCAGTATGGCAGCTACCTGCTGATGGTACTGATTGGTATGACCTTGAGCAACCGTGTAAAACCACTGAACCTGATGGGTGCCAGTGTTGCGGGATCGGCTCTCTTTTTCATCATCTCTAATTTCGGATGCTGGGCCGGAGGAATGTATCCGCATACTACTGCCGGTTTAATGACCTGTTACGAAGCAGGTGTGCCGTTTTTACGTTCCACCATGCTTAGCGACCTGATCTATACTGCCGCCTTTTTTGGTGTGTTTGAACTGGCTCAGCGCAGATTTCCGGTATTGTCTTTACAAAATAAATAAGCATGAAAGCCTGCTCCTTCCTCCCGGCTGCCACCAATATCATCAGGCATTTGGGTCTGGAGGAAGAGCTGTGCGGTGTTACCTTTGAATGCGATTCCGATAAACCGCGGGTTGTCAGATCCTATCTGGAAGGCAACTCGCTGAGTAGCGCAGCCATCGATGCAATGGTTTCCGATTATAAGAAGCAGGGCAAGCCACTTTATTATATCGATGAAGAACTGCTGGAGAAGCTCTCGCCCGACATCATCTTTACACAGGATGTCTGTGATGTATGCCAGATTGATACCAGCATTTTACAACGTGCTATTTACAAACTGAAAAAACAACCCCTCCTCGTTCCGCTCATTCCGCGTACCCTTGATGATGTGTTTGATAATGTAACGCTTATTGCGAAAAGCCTGGGCAAAGAAGAAAAGGCTGTCGCTTTGTTGAGTAAGCTGAAGAAACGGACTGATTTTATTCTCGATACGCTTCGTGAACATAAGGCACCGCTGCGCCGGGTGATGATACTCGAATGGCTGGATCCCATTTATAATTGCGGACACTGGATTCCGTATCAGATATCACTGGCAGGAGGTGTGGATATGCTCTCCAATCCCGGCGGATATTCTATTGTTACGGATTGGGACAAAATTGTAAGATACAATCCCGAAGTATTGGTGGTTGCACCCTGTGGATTTAATCCGAAACGGGCTATAAAAGAAATTGATCGCCTCACCGGTCTGCATGGCTGGGATGATTTGCTGGCCGTAAAAAACAATGCCGTTTACGTAGCCGATGCAGCTTTGTTTACTCAGCCGGGCACCGACCTGGTAGACGGAATAGAATTGCTGGCGGCCTTTTTTCATCCGGATTTATTTTCTGTACCCGATACCTTAAAGGACCACTTTCTCCACCTCGAAAAGATAATTGCTTGAAGTGAATACAGCAGAAACAAACGACCTTCGGATAGAAAGAACAAAAAGCTGTGCACAATGCGGCACGGAATTTTCCTGTTATACTAATAACTGCTGGTGTAATGACCTCCCCAATATCATGCCTCTGGATCCTGAAAAGGGTTGTATGTGTCCTTCCTGTCTCGAAAAAACGGTGAATGACAAATTCAAAGAAAGGGGACTTACACGATGATCTGGTATATCACAGGCGGGGAACGTTCGGGCAAAAGTGCTTATGCACAGCAGCTGGCCCTGCAGCATTCATCGTCGCCTATCTATATTGCCACATCCAGAATCTGGGATGAAGATTTTAAGAACCGGGTTAAGAGACATATCTCCGACCGGGATGAGCGATGGACAACCATTGAAGAAGAAAAAAAGATAAGCGGCATCAGCCTGAAGGGTAAGGTGGCGGTGATGGATTGTGTCACGCTATGGCTCACCAACTTTTATACCGACACCAAATACAATGTGCAGGAATCCCTTGCGCTGGCAAAAAAGGAAATAGATAATTTACAGCTGGAAGAAGGGATGCTGATTATCATTTCCAACGAGCTGGGTATGGGCATGCATGCAGAGACGGAGATAGGCCGAAAATTTGTAGAGCTGCAAGGATGGATGAATCAATATATAGCTGCAAAGGCGGACAAGGCCACCTTTATGGTTTCGGGAATACCGATGCAATTAAAATAGAATTCAGAAGAAAGAAGTCAGAATCCAGAAGAAAAAATTAAATAAAGACTATTTTCTGACTTCTGTCTACTGACTACTTTTTTTTACATGAAAACCAAATCAATCTTTTGTTGGAGCGGAGGTAAGGATTCGGCCCTGGCGTTATACAACGTGTTGCAGGAAGGGGAGTATGATGTACAGTATCTGCTTACCACCATCAACGAGAATTTTAAAAGAGTATCCATGCATGGGGTTCGCGAAGATCTGCTGATCAAGCAGGTGGAAGCCACGGGGATACCACTGCTGAGAATGTATGTGAAAGAAGGGAATAACGAAGAGTATGACCGCAACATGGAAGCCCTTCTGTTGAAAGTGAAGGAACAAGGAATTCGCCATGTGATTTTCGGCGATATTTTTCTGGAGGATCTTCGTCTGTACCGGGAAAAGAATCTGGATAAGGTGGGAATGAAAGCGGTTTTTCCATTATGGAAAAAAGACACGAAGGAGCTGATCGGCGATTTTCTCCGTCTGCAGTTTCGCACCGTTACCTGTTGTGTGAATGATGCCTATCTGGGCGAAAACGAAGTGGGAAAAGAAATAGATGCGGAGTTTATAAAAAAACTACCGGCAGCGGTGGACCCCTGCGGAGAAAACGGAGAGTTTCATACTTTTTGTTTTGCGGGCCCTGTATTTAAACAAACGATAACATATACTACCGGCGAAAAGGTGTACCGTCCGCTGGAAGTAAAAACAGATGCGGTATGCAGCTCGGGCGCTCAGACAAAAGGATTCTGGTTTTGTGATTTATTACCCTGATAAGATGGAGCAACGTTTATTCAATGAGGCGGAAGCCAGTCTTCTGGAAGAAATAATCCTTCATCGCCGTGATGTGCGAGGCAATCGTTTTTTGCAGGATGAGATCAGCAAGGAAGTTGTAGATAAAATTCTGATGGCGGCATTGCATGGCCCATCGGTAGGATATTCACAGCCCTGGGAATTTGTGGTGATACGCGACAGGAAGGTGAGGGAGCAGATAAAAGACAGCTTTGATGCGGAAAATACCCGGGCATCCGTTTTGTTTGATCAGGAAAAATCAGAAAAATATACCCGTCTTAAACTGGAAGGGATCCTCGAAGCTCCGTTGAATATTGCCGTTTTTTATAAACCGGCCAAAGCGGTGGTGCTGGGACAAACGAGCATGAAGGAAGTAGGTCTTTATAGTGTAGTATGTGCCATCCAGAATATGTGGCTCATGGCCCGGGCACTTAACATTGGAATAGGATGGGTCAGTATTCTGGACCCGGAAAGAGTAAAGAAGATTGTACAGGCCCCTGTTGAAAACCAACTGGTGGCTTATCTCTGTTTAGGATATGTTAATGAATTTTTGGATAAACCGGAACTGGAAATACTGGAGTGGGAAAAAAGAAAGCAGCTGAGCCAGGTCATGCGGGAAGAACGGTATCCGGATGCGGAGGTGGCTGACTTTTGTGTTCGCCCCGTAGCAAAGGAGTTATCGGCTGCGTTGGAACACAAGATAAATTTTAAAACAAAGCCGCTTGGAGCTTTAGGTAAGCTGGAAAAGATTGCCCTGCAGATAGGATTGATACAACAGACACTGGAGCCGGAGTTGAAAAAACCGGTTATCGTGGTTTTTGCAGGGGATCACGGTATTGCAAAAGAAGGTGTGAGCGCCTATCCCCAGGAAGTGACCTATCAGATGGTGATGAATTTTCTGGGTGGGGGAGCAGCCATCAATGTGTTTTGCAAACAAAACGGAATTGATATCAATATTGTAGATGCGGGGGTTAACTACGATTTCCCAAACGGCCTCGCCGGCTTGAGCCGGTTTAAGATCGGTTATGGAACACGCAGCTTTCTTCACGAACCTGCTATGACCATAGCGGAGGTAAAACAAGCTCTGCAATGTGGAGCTAAAGTGGTGAATGACTTGAAAGCACAAGGATCGAATATTATCGGATTTGGAGAGATGGGTATTGGAAACACCACATCGGCCAGTGCCCTGATGAGTGTGTATTGTGGTTTTCCTGTGGAGCAATGTGTGGGAAAAGGAACGGGAGTGGATGATGAAGGACGGAAACGGAAAGTGAATATCATAGAACTGGCTATCCGTAAGCACGGCGCTATTAAAGATCCGGTGGAAATTCTTGCTACCTACGGAGGTTTTGAAATTGCACAGATATGCGGAGCCATGCTTCGTGCTGCCGAATCCGGTATGGTGATTCTTGTGGATGGGTTTATTACCACGGCAGCCTATCTGATAGCACAGGCTATACAACCTGCCATTAAAGACTATGCTGTTTTCTGTCACCAGAGCGGGGAGCAGGGCCATGGGCGTTTGCTCGAATACCTGGATGCCAGTCCGCTTATCAATATGGAGATGAGGTTGGGCGAAGGAACGGGTGCTGCTGTCAGCTACCCCCTGGTGAAGGCAGCGGTTTCCTTTCTCAATCAGATGGCCAGCTTTGACAGTGCAGGTGTATCCAACAAAGAAGAAGCGGAAAAGAAAGGATGAAAAGAGAACTCCGGATTTTCCTTTCTGCTCTAATGTTTTATACCCGGATCCCTGTTCCGAAAGGGATTGATCATTCCCAGGAATATCTTCAAAAGGCTACCCGTTATTTTCCTCTCATCGGTATTCTGGTTGGCAGTATCAGTGCAGGGGTATGGTATGCGGCCCAGTTTGTATTGCCTTTGTCTGTTTCGGTTGTGCTTTCTATGCTGGCCGGCATACTTGTTACCGGCGCTTTTCATGAAGACGGTCTAGCCGATGTATGCGATGGTTTCGGTGGAGGATGGACAAAAGAAAAAATTCTTCATATCATGAAAGATAGCAGCATTGGCGCTTATGGTGCCATCGGGCTCATCCTGCTTTTCCTGATCAAATATTCTTTGCTTATTGCAATTAATCCGTTGCTGGTACCGTGTGTGATCATTGCGGCTCATGCATTGAGCCGTTTTGTGGCCATCACCTTTTTGTATACCCATGCCTATGCAAGGGCGGAGGTGGAGGGACAGGCAGATAAAAGTAAAATAAGGGCGGTGGCGGGTGCTCATGCTGTTTCGGATCTGGTATGGGCCGGAGTATTTGGCATGGCGCCTTTATTGTTGTTTCACAATCCCTGGGTTGTATTACTGCCAATTCCGCTTTTCGCCCTGAAAGGATATCTGGGATGGTATTTCCGTAAATGGATCGGTGGTTATACGGGCGATTGTATGGGCGCCACCCAGCAATGTACCGAAGTGCTTTTTTACCTCTGTTTTATCATCCTATGGAAATATACCTGATCCGCCATACCACACCGGAAATAGAAAAGGGCATTTGCTATGGGCAGTCCGATCTTCCTGTGGCGCTTTCTTTTGCCGATGAATTTGCTAACCTCCGTTTACATCTTCCCGATACATTTGATACTGTTTATGCCAGTCCCTTGCAACGCTGCCAGCAATTGGCATTACGTCTCCGGACCAATAACCGGATTAACGACAACCGCCTGATGGAAATGAATTTCGGGGCCTGGGAGCTGCGTAAATGGGATGAGATTCCGGCATCAGAGCTGGATGTATGGATGAAAGACTTTGTACAGGTACCGGCTCCCAACGGAGAAAACTTTGCTACGCTGTCGGCCAGGGCTGGTCAGTTTTTTGATGAACTGAAAGTAACTCCGGGCCAAAAAACAGCCATTGTAAGTCATGCCGGGGTCATCAGAGCCCTCCTGGCCAAGGTGCTGGAACTTCCGCTCCGGAATGCGTTTAAGCTCCCTGTCAGCTATGGGTCGGTAACCAAACTCCATATGGATCCCGTATCCTGTCATTGCAACCTGGAATATCTGAACAGGTATTAATGATGAATATCATTTATTACCAATTGTCGTCCGTCTATCTTTATACCGGATAAGAAGACTATCTTTAGCATAGGATGATTTAACATTTTAAAAAGCTACACATGAACATTAACATTCAATCCCTGCACTTTACCGCTAATCAGACATTGACCGATTATGTAAATGAGAAAATGGGGAAACTGGAACATGTCAATAACCAAATTGTATCGGGCGATGTATGTCTGAAACTGGATAAGTCGGATACGGATGAAAATAAAATATGTGAAATAAATCTGAAGACACCTGGTAAAGATTTATTTGCCAAGAGTCAGTGTGCTACATTTGAAGAGGCCATTATCGATACCGTGGAAGCGCTTCAGAAACAATTGAGAAAAGTAAAGACTCAGCGTTTGCAGAAACGTCGTGTGGCGGAAGAATAAATAAGCTAGAAAAAAATCAGATTATTTGAAGATATAACCGAGGGTCAGATTGCAATTAAATGCAAGCGGGCCGTCATGGTCGTGTGTATATAAATAAGTGGGGACCTCGTTATTTCCGTTGTTGTATGAGATATAATTACCCTGGGTAACTGAGGGGCCCGGGTTGGAATAAGCGGCACTGTTTAACGAGTAGCCAACACCAACACTGTATCCGAATGTAAGTATATTACCGAGAACAAATTGTCTTCCATAATTAAGCATGATGGCAACAGAGTTCACTTTTAAATCGGTCACCACCTGTTGTCCGTAATTGCTGCCATTGGCTACACTATAACCGGAAACAACCCCATGCTCTATAAATCCTGCATACAGAATCTCCGGTTTGATATAACGTCCTTTAAGTGGATGAGCATATTTCATTCCATTCAGATAAAAATCCTGCCCCAGTAAAAATTTCACTCCTGCTCCCAGCATCGCTCCTTGTGTAAGCAGATCATTTGAAGAACCGGTGATGGGTTGTTTTATCATTGTATTATTGATCAGTCCGGCTGTCACCTCCAGATTGATACCCACTTTAATCACATGTTCGTATGTAAAGCTTAGTTTCTCCGTGACGATAGAGAAAAAGTGAAATTGTATGTCAGAACGTTTGTCCAGTATTTCATGTTCCTTATTCACACTCATTTCATCGGGCATCACCAGTTCTTTGCTTCCATTGCCCCATCTTATTTCTTTAATCTTTTCCCGGGAGATAGTATAGATGGGCGCATCAGGCTCCAAACTTTTCTTGTATTCAAATTCTGTTTCCGTAACCTTTGTAATCTTTCCGACTATCTTTTCATTCTTGAGTGTGATCAGGGTATCCATCACCACCGGTTTAGGATCGCTGGTCGTCTGGGCACTTATACGGGATGAAAAGGAACAAAGGAAAACAAGAATAAAAAGGGTGCAGAATTTTTTCATTGGTGTAGCTTTAGAATATAAATATAGTGTGTAATGGCTCCCCTGTCAATAAAATGACCCGATATTGAGTAAATGGCTGGTTTCATTGAGTGGATGGTATCTAGTATTGAGTAATCGGCGTGAAGGACTCTTTATACCACAACAGACTATAGATATCCTGCAAAAGAGCGAGGAAACCGGCTTTTCTCCGGTATAAAACGGATAAAATGAGGAAATGGTATTGAAAATTCGAAAATAGAACGCAGATCGTTATGATTCTTATGATTTTCGCTGATAATCACGAGTTCTCAAAAAATCATAATGAATCATGCGCATCATGAAAATCAGAGGCGTGTCACGTTTGGACGTTAGTGATATTTTTTAGCAGTGCAGGGTAAAGGTGAATGTGCTTCCCGTTCCGGGGCCGCTTTCCACTTCTATTTTACCTCCCTGGGCCTCTATAAATTCCTTGCTGATGGCCAGCCCTAAACCGGTACCCGATTTACTGCTGCCGGGAATCTGGAAGTAACGGGTGAATATCTTGTCTCTGTATTTTTCATTAATGCCTTGTCCCACATCTTTTACTGAAAATGAAACGGTGTCAGCCTCTTTATCCTTTTTAACGGTAATGAGTACGGTACTTTTTTCCGGTGAATAACGGATGGCATTGGTAAGCAGATTGATAAGCACCCATGCCGTCTTTTCCGTGTCGGCTCTTACAGACGGCATGGAACCATCGGTTTTTACTTCCAGTCTCACTTGTTTCTGATCAGCTGTAATCCGTACTGCCTCCAGTGCATACTGGATAATGGTGGACGGATCGCTTTGCTGAATAGACAATTGTATATTTCCGGTTTCCACCTGCGACAATTGAAGCAGTTCGCTGGTTATTTTGAGCAAACGGTTACTGTCTTCCTTGATGCTTTCAATCAGTTGCTTTTGTTCTGTATTGATAGGCCCGGTTTGTGTGTTTTCCAAGAGATGGATACTGGCCTTTATGGTAGAGATCGGTGTTTTCAGTTCATGCGAGATGGTGGCGATGAAATTGGTTTTTGCAAAATCAAGTTCTTTAAAAGGCGTAATGTTACGCAGCACAATAAAATGGCCTATGCGTTGCGGTTCTTTTTCTCCTGTGGGAGTAATGGAAATGACTACGAGCTCTTTTTCAAAATAACTTTCTTTATTGTCGGCATAAATCTTTAAAGGTTCTTTTGTTTTCCTGTTGTCAGGTGGCAGTACAAGATCCTGTACCAGCGATCGCATCAGATCGTTTGTCAGCGCCACATCCTGTGCAGGCTTTCCTGTAATCTCGCCCGATTTCATGCCCAGTATTTTGAGGGCTTCATTATTCACAAACAGAATAGTCTTTTTCTCATCCAGACCTATTACCGGATCGTGCATATTGTTGATAAGGGTTTCGATGCGCTGCTTTTCGAATATGATTTTCGAAAGTGTGCTGTTGTCATATTCTTCCAGCTTTTGTGCCATGGTATTAAAAGCGGCAGCCAGCTGACCGAATTCACTGTGGCTTTCGAAATGAACCCGCTCCGAATATTTTTTTGCCGCTACCTGTTTAATACTGTTAGTCAGTTCGGCTATCGGATCGGCTATGCTGGAAGGAAGATTGATGAGGAGGACGAAGGCAATCACAAAACAAAAGGTACCCGACAGGCCTATCCATAAAATGGCGGTTGCTGCGGTTTGTTTGGCGATATTGCTTTTGCGAAGAATGGCCTGCATATTCAGCAGCATGATATCGGCAAGATCTTTGCGCACAGCTATATAAATCTTATTGTCACGGGGATCGGCTTTTACCTTTTCAAAATCCTGTGCCAGTTGATCCGTCAGTTCTTTTTCTCCTATCTCGGTAATATTGTTTTCTTGTTTGGAAAGATTACCGGCAAATTTGTTTATGGTGGCGGTCGAGGTCATGTCGTTATCCAGAGCCATGAGCATTTCACGTGAATAATCCAGCGTGTTATAGTTGGCTACCAGGATGTTTTGTGTGTCTTTATTCAGGGCATTGATATATACCGTTCCGAGAACTGAGAGCAGCATAATAAAAATGAATAACAACCCTACACCCAAACGAAGCTTTACTTTGATTTTCATAACCTGTTCTTAGTTGTTGTCACTTAAGATAATATAACCAGATCCACATCCAGGGCCTGTAATTTATTCAGAAGCTGATTAAACGTATTTGTTGCCAGAAGTACTGTCAGAATATTGAAATGAGGTTTGCCTATACAGATGGTTGTTATCTTTTTTTCTTCCGCCACGGCTGCAATCGTTCTGGCAATGTATTTGCTTTCCATGCGTATTATTTCGGCGCCCAGTTCCGTAGCCAGCTTGTAATTGTTGATCAGATGACGTTGTTTATCCAGTGGTATCTTATCCAGACTTTCATCCGGTGTTTGTACATAGAGTACAGACCATTGGCAGTTGTAATAGCTGGCCAGCCGGGCTGTTTTGCGGATAATGGCTTTGGATGTTTTTTCGTTGCTGCTGATGCAAGCCAGGAAACGTTCATGACGTAACGATGCATTGCGCGGCACCTGTGCTTCCACTTTGCGCTCTACCTGTGCAGCCACTTCTTTCAATGCCAGCTCCCTCAGCTGAAGAATATGCTCCGATTTAAAAAAGTTTTTTAATGCTGTTTCTATCTTCTCGGCCTTATATATTTTCCCTTCCTTCAGACGTGCGATGAGCTCATCGGCGGTAAGGTCTATATTTACCACTTCATCGGCCAGTGCAATTACTTTGTCGGGCACCCGCTCCTGAACTTCAATACCGGTTATGATTTTTACTTCTTCGTTCAGGCTTTCGATATGCTGGATGTTTACCGCACTTATTACGTTGATACCGGCTTCCAGGATCTCCATCACATCCTGCCAGCGTTTTTCATGTTTGCTGCCTTCTATATTCGTATGCGCCAACTCGTCCACCACCACTACTTCCGGTCTCAGGTTGATGATGGCTTGTACATCCATCTCTTCCAGCTCTTTTCCTTTGTAAAAAAGTTTTCTTCTGGGTACAAGCGGCAAACCTTCCAGCAAGGCTTCTGTTTCCGGTCGGAGATGTGTTTCAATAAATCCGATTTTGATATCTATACCGCTTTTAAGCAAGGCATGTGCCTCCTGAAGCATACGATACGATTTGCCTACACCGGCGCTCATGCCGATGTATATCTTGAACTTCCCAATCCGTTGTTTACGGATCAGGTCGAGAAACCGTTGTACGTTCTGTTCTTTATCAGTTTCCTCCGACATGGTAATAAGGAGATTATATACTCCCAAAGTTAGTTCTTATGCTGCAAACAGGTATGTCTGTTTACGTAAAACAACCCGTTAACCTTTTTGGCTTTCGGGTTGTTTTGTATTCATTCGTCAATAACTTCCTTAACGGAACGCAGATTATTATGATTGTTATGATGTTCGCTGATTATAAGTATCATAATAAATCATAACCATCTTATTTTATCTGCGTTCTATCACGTCAGGCTGTTAATCAATCCGTAATCGTTCTTTTCTACAGGCGAAACAGGATAGCCGCAATAATACGATCTTCCGATTTCACCAGATCAGGTTTCCAGCCGCTTGGCAATGGAGTAAAGGTATATCCTGTTGGAGATGTAACTCCTCCTGCTCCTGCAAAATAAGGAGTATTGGAACCTCTGTGTACATATTCCAAACGGAACTCTATACTCTGGTTAGGCATCCAGCTGATATTGGTGGAGTAATCCCATCCGGTAAACTGATCGCCGGGATTCTCGGTGAAAGGATGTGTACCTGCAGGCTGTGTAGGGTTATAAGGATTCGGGAACGGACTAGCATCACCCGTAGGAGCCAGTACCAGGTAGCGACCCGGGTTGGTCATCCAGCCACCTCCAACGGTCCAGGCCAGCTTGTTATGTGCAAACCAAACCCGGTTGTATACCATCCAGCTTAAGAAATACTGAGCAGGACCTTTGGTGGCCGAATCGGAATTGTTGAAACCATTTACTCCTCCTCCTTTTTCATCACCGATATCACCGGTTAAGGAAAAGGCCATTTTGGTGATGCCTTTAGATTTTGGTTTGTTATAATATCTGACCAGCATACTATTGTCGGAGTGGAAACGGTGACGGGCCAGAATACCCGCAGCATCAGAACCGTAGTAGTCATTGGTCAACAGTTTGAACCATTCCTTAGGAGCCCAGGTGATATTACCACCAAAACCGGGCATGTCGTTAAACATTCCATAGCTCTGCCATCCGTTGATGATCCAGGGTTCTATTTTCAAATGTTCCGTTGGGAATATCTGAACACGGATACCGTTAAAAAACCAGGGTGTGTTGTCGGAAGTATACGAAGCCTGGTATTCCCAGTTTTCAACCTGGTAATACGAGTTAAGACCGATATACGACATGAACATACCTCCGTCTACGTTAATGCCATGCATTACGTTGAAGTGATATCCGGCATACGCTTCGCTCAGGTAGCGGTATACATCGGCCAGATCGTACTGGCCGCGGTAAGGACTCAGGTCATTACGCGGAACTACGGTAGCACGTGTTCCGAACTGTGTGAGGATACGGCCACGGGCTCCGTTGTAATTAAATTCACCTCCTATACAGGCGGTGGAAACTTCCATTTCGTCGTTACGCGCCAGCGCTGTTGATCCTACCACCGTATGGTCAATTGGATTGTTGAAGGAATGGGTCACATTCGCATCCACCATGATAATGCCGGTCACATACTTGCTGGTAAGCACCGAAGAATCTCTGCGGTCGTTGCCGTTTTGCCAGGACCAGTCCTGTCCCTCAAAAGGGATCTGCGATTTGATGGAATCTTTCTTTTGCGCAACTGCTAGCAAAGAACCAGAAATCAGTGCAATCGTAAGTAATTGTTTTTTCATTGTGTTGGTTTTAATTTTCATTCCGGAGAATGAGTCGTCATTTATTGGGGTTTTCTGTGTTGGATATTAATTATTCTTTTGAAGTGTGTTCAATTCAATATTCAGTTTCAGCACATTTACTTTCTCCGGGCCAAACCAGGATTTCTCCACATGTTTTTCTACCAGTTGCTTGAGTGTTGCTTCCGATATATTACGTGCTTTTGCTACACGTGCAATCTGTACATAGGCTCCCTGAGGAGAAATATCAGGATCCAGTCCGCTACCCGAAGCAGTAACAAGCTCGCTTGGGATATCTGATTTCTTTACATCCGGATTGTGTTTCATAAAGGTATCAATACGGGCCTGAACTGTTTGAAGCAGATCGGTAGCCGAAGGTGCTTTGTTGGAACCACCTGATCCGTTGGCATTATAATCTACTGCCGAAGGACGGCTCCAGAAATAATCATCCCGGGTAAATTTCTGTCCTATGTTTTCATAACCCACCACTTTACCGTTTACAGACAGGGTAACACCTTTACCTTGTCCGGGAGCTGTTTTTGCGATGCCGGCAATAAGCAAAGGGTAGATAACCGAGCAGATAATAATCAACACTGCTGTTAGTTTGAGAGAAGGAAGAAGATAAGTTTTCATCGTAATTATTTTTTCAATGATGTTTAACGCTGCAGGTATCAGAAAAAGATACCGGCAGCGAGGTCAATAAGTTTAATTCCAAGGAATGGGATCAGGATCCCTCCCAGTCCGTATATCATCAGATTTCTTCTTAACAGGGCGCTGGCACCGATCGGTTTGTATTCAACACCGCGCAAAGCCAGGGGAATCAATACCGGAATAATGATGGCATTGAAGATCACAGCCGAAAGGATAGCGCTTTCCGGACTGTGCAGATGCATAATATTGAGTCCCTGCAATACCGGAATGGAACTGATAAACAAAGCGGGAACGATGGCAAAATATTTAGCCACATCGTTGGCAATGGAAAAGGTGGTGAGCGTGCCTCTGGTAATAAGCAGCTGTTTGCCTATTTCCACAATTTCAATCAGCTTGGTAGGGTCGTTATCCAGATCCACCATATTACCGGCTTCTTTGGCAGCCTGTGTTCCGCTGTTCATGGCCACACCTACATCGGCCTGAGCCAGGGCAGGAGCATCGTTGGTGCCGTCGCCCATCATGGCTACCAGCTTGCCGCTTTGCTGTTCTTTCTTGATGTAATTCATCTTGTCTTCCGGTTTGGCTTCGGCAATAAAGTCGTCCACTCCGGCTTTTTCGGCAATATATTTAGCTGTTAAAGGATTGTCACCGGTAACCATCACCGTTTTAACACCCATTTTACGGAGACGTTCAAAGCGTTCGCTGATACCGGGTTTGATGATATCCTGTAACTCAATCACACCGATTACTTTTTCATTTTCAGAAACCACCAGCGGCGTTCCTCCATTGCTGGATATTTCTCTGATTTTTGTTTCTGTTTCGGCAGGAAATGAGTTTCCGGCATCCAGCGCTATTTTCTTGATCGAGTCAAAAGCACCTTTGCGTATCCGGATTCCGCTGCTCAGATCAATCCCGCTGGAACGTGTTTCAGCAGTGAATTTCACAAACCTCGCATCTTTCAGTAAAGCATCTGTCGGTTGTGTCTTTCCGCCCAGGCTTTTTGCCAGCTCCACTATCGATTTCCCTTCGGGTGTTTCGTCAGAGAGAGATGACAATACGCAATCGGCCATAAATTTTTCTGCATCCACGCCGTTTACCGGATAAAAGTGAGTGGCTTTACGATTACCGATGGTGATGGTTCCTGTTTTATCCAGCAGCAATACATCCACATCACCTGCTGTTTCAACGGCTTTACCTGATTTGGTAATCACATTGGCACGCAGCGCTCTGTCCATACCTGCAATACCGATAGCCGAAAGCAATCCGCCTATGGTAGTAGGAATGAGACAAACAAAAAGAGATATAAAGGCCGCAATGGTGATCGGTGTTTTTGAATAATCAGCAAAAGGCTTTAGGGTAACACATACTATAATGAATACCAGTGTAAATGCAGCCAGCAAAATGGTCAATGCAATTTCATTGGGTGTTTTCTGGCGACTGGCACCTTCTACCAATGCAATCATTTTATCCAGAAACGATTCACCGGGTTGCACGGTTACCTTTACTTTAATTTTGTCGGACAATACTTTGGTACCTCCGGTAACACTTGATTTGTCGCCACCCGCTTCACGTATCACCGGCGCCGATTCTCCGGTAATAGCCGACTCATCAATGGTGGCAATGCCTTCCACGATTTCTCCATCCAGCGGAATGGTATCTCCTGTTTCGCAAACGAAAATATCTCCTTTCTTAAGCTGGGAAGAACTTACCACCTTGATTTCATCGGTTCTCAATTCGCCCAGGGGCTGAACCAATTTAGCAGGTGTTTCTTCTCTTGTTTTGCGGAGTGATTCAGCTTGTGCTTTTCCTCTTGCTTCGGCAATGGCTTCGGCAAAATTGGCAAACAGCAAGGTGAGCAACAACACCAGAAAGATGATGAAGTTATAGGCAAAGCTTCCTTGTGAATGCTCGCCGGTTAAGATCCAGGCGCAAACAATAAGCATAACTGCGGTTCCAATTTCCACGGTAAACATTACCGGGTTCTTGACCATGAGTTTTGGATTCAGTTTGGTAAAGGAATGCTTTAAGGCAGTGCTTACCAGACTCTGATCAAAGAGCTTCATGGATTTTGCTTGTTTTCTGACGGAGGCCATAATGGTATGTTATTTCAAACGAATGCTAGTGAAATGAAAAATATTCTGCTAAAGGTCCCAGGGTCAATGCCGGGAAAAAGGCAAGGGCGGCCAGGATCATGATAACTGCAAAGGTCATGATACCGAAGGTGCCTGTGTCTGTCCGCAAGGTACCGGCCGACTCGGGTATGAATTTCTTTTTCGCCAGGATGCCGGCAATAGCCAGAGGCCCGATGATAGGCAGGAAGCGTCCTAGGATCATCACAAAACCGGCAGTGATATTCCAGAAAGGAGTATTATCACCCAGTCCTTCAAAACCGCTTCCGTTATTGGCCGAGCAGGATGTGTACTGATACAGCATCTCCGAGAAGCCGTGATATCCGGTATTGTTGAGCCATGGCAGCGTAGGATTTTTGGTAATAACCCAGGATGACAGAGCCGTAAAGGATAAGATCAGCAAGGGATGAAGCAATGCAATTAAGGTGGCAATCTTCATTTCCTTGGCTTCTATTTTACGACCCAGCAATTCAGGCGTACGACCTACCATCAATCCGGAAATAAAGACGGCGATGATGATGAAGATATAGTAGTTCAATATACCTACGCCGTTGCCTCCGTAAAAACAGTTTGTCATCATTCCCAGCATTTGCATGGCGCCGGAAACAGGCATGGAGCTGTCGTGCATGGAGTTGACAGAACCGGTAGAGATTACGGTAGTGAGTATGCTCCAGTAGGCAGTGGCAGGGGCGCCGAAACGTTGTTCTTTCCCTTCCATGCTTCCGGAACTCTGATCAATACCCATGTGCGCGATGGCAGGATTTCCTTTCATCTCGGCATGCATGGTGGGCAACAGGAAGCAAAGCATACCCAGGGTCATGACACTGAAAATAACAAGCCCCATTCTTTTGCGGTTGAGATAATACCCCAGCGCAAATACCAATGCAAAAGGAATGATACACTGAGCAATAATCTCCACCATATTGGTGAAATAGTCGGGGTTCTCAAGCGGATGAGCCGAATTGGCACCAAACCATCCGCCGCCGTTTGTACCCAGGTGCTTGATGGCAATCATGCCGGCAGCAGGTCCGCGTGATACATGACTGGTATCGCCCTGCATAGTAATCACCATATCTTTTCCATCAAAGCTGGCTGGTGTGCCGTGAAACACAAGCAGGATAGCAATCAGCAAACTGATCGGAAGCAAAATGCGGGTGATGCTTTTTACAAAGTATTCGAAAAAATTGCCGAGCTTGTCGGTTACCTTATCCTGCATAGCTTTGAATACCACAACCAATGCGGCGATACCTGTTGCAGCAGACATAAAGTGCAGAAACATCAGCACCACCAACTGGGTCAGATAAGTTACGCCGGTTTCTCCCGAGTAATCCTGGAGGTTACAGTTTACCAGAAAGCTCACCGCTGTATTAAAGCTCAGGTGAGGACTCATGGATGGATTCCCGTCGGGGTTCAGAAATAAGCTGCCCTGAATCAGAAACATCACAAAAGCGTAAACAAACCAAAGCAGGTTAAGGCTTAACAAAGCCCCCACATGTTGTTTCCAGTTCATTTCCCTGGTGGTATCAATACCACAGATACGGAAAATGAAACGTTCCAGCGGGCCCATGAAATCGAGCAGGTTCTTTTCCTTTTTAAAAACCTTTGCGATATATTTTCCCAATGGAATGGCTATCGCCAGGGTAATCAGAAAGGATGCAATAACACCAAGTAGTTCTGTTTTCATAATAATTGATGCGTTAAAATTTTTCCGGTTTCAGCAGTACATACACGAGGTAGCAGAAAACGGCGATTGAAAGAATAAATAGTAGGGTCATGACAATACCGGTTAGATGTTATCGAAAAAGTCGATGCTTTTATAAAAGATCCAGAAACAAACCAGTCCCGATACAAGCAGGACTGCTATACTAAGTACGTTTTCCATCGTGATGAATGATTTTATGATTTTTTTACTTATATGATTTGCATGCCCCCAATCCCTAATAGAACGCTGATTATTATGATTGTTATGATTTTCGCAGATTGCTTGTTATCATAATAAATCATAACCATCTTATTTTATCTGCGTTCTATTACGATAGGATGTCAATGAACAGATTTAAAGCAATGCATTTTCTTTTTCTTCTGGTCCCCTCTTGCCTGGCAAAGTAAAACCTGGTTCTGCCCTTGTCAAATGATCTTCGTCATCTGCCCTTATGACAGATTATAATCCGGATCAGATACAGCTGGACGAAACCCTACGGAGGTATTCTTTGCGCAAATCGCCTTTTAGCATATCTTTCAGCGCATTGCCCACGGTATCTCCCAGATCAAGCACCGGAGAGAGGGTATGCAGGAATACGTTTTCAATGGCATTCTGCACGGTGGTATTGCCTTTTTCCAAAAGCTCTTCGGCAAGATTTACACAGTGTTTTACTGCTTTCAGATTGCCGGTACCGATCAGCTGACGGGTGAAATCGGCAAAGCATTGTACCGTTTTATATACGTTTCCTTTATTGCCCAGTTTTTCCAGTTCAGGATTAATGGCAGGGAGTTTGTTTCCCAACAAGTCGATTACTTCTGATTCATGTATCATTTGTGGATGAATTTGTAATCCTATATGCCAAATCCGGGCCAGTTGAGGAAGGAATCCTGGTCAGGTCTATATAGTGATGATTATCAGCATGCTGTATAAAACTGCAAAAGGATTAAGCACTTTTTGGCCTTTGTTTTTCTATCATTATGAGAGGGTATTTCCCAATATGAGAAAAAGGCTTTTTTGCGGCTTATTAATACCTTACCCGGGAGGGGTTGACAAAAGGAATAATTCAGAACCGGAGGATCAAATCCATGGCAGCTGTTTCCTGGGATTTTTTGGTTCCTCCATCATACGGTGTGATGTTTTTTGAGTTCCAGGCCTGCTCATATCTTACCTCGGGACGGATAATGATATAATCGGTAAAATGGTGAGACCATCCTATGGTATGACTGGTATACCAGGTAGCATACCCGGTACGGTTACCATTCATATCATTCAACCCGTCGTTGCGGATAGAGATATAATCTTTGGGGGAGCACAGAATCTGGAAGTAGTTCACGAGTCCGATAGCTTTGGAAGCACCGGGAATAATAGGCCCCATGCCCCCACCTTGTCCATATAAAAGTGGTCCGTCAATAGCTGTCCCTCCCAGTGCGGCATTATACTGCCATATATAATAAGACTCGGTCATCATGTGTACCCGTTTGCCAAAACGGTGGCCCCATACGAGCACCAACATTTGTAAATCGTCGTGCTCGTTTTCATACTGACCGTTGCCCAGCGAATTAATACCTCCGTATAGTGACTCCGCATTGTTTTTCGATACCCATCGTGCCATAGCCAGCCCGTTGAGCTGTGCGGAATTGCTCCAGGGAGCCATATCATTGCCGGCATGAAGACCGAGTTCTATCTGAAACCGTTTTTGAAGCCGTATGGTGGTATTGATACCGGTGAATGTATACGGATCTACAGTAAACATCAATGAATGACTGAAGAGATAATTGTCCGGTGCCCATTGTGCTTCAATATCGGCCGGGGAAATAAAACGTCCCACTTTAATAAGCATTCCCTGGGCTACCTGCGGAACATAGAGGAGCCCATAACACTGAGCCGGATCATATCCATACAGATTATTATTTTTAAGTAACTGATTGCTAAAAATGCCTTTAGCAATGGTGTACCGATAGTCGATACCGTAGATATTATCAACAAGGAAACCCCAGTCCGGATGTTTAGTCTGTTCGGTATTGGGATCTCTTTCAACACGAATAATAACCTGATCCAGTTCCGGTCTGTTGGGTACCAGGTCGTACGACATGGGGCTGTTGGTATATTTAGAACTGCTGACATTCACAGATCCATCCACCCAGCCATAAACACTGATTCCTGTTTTGTTCCATTTTAACCAGGGCTTTTTGCATGACTTCTGAATTTTCCTCATTAAATAATCCGGAGCTTCTCCTGAAGGTTCACCGATAATGGGACCACCGCTCCAGTCACTCATCGGGAATGGAGGAGAGGGGAGTGGAGAAGGCATGGCGCGGCCGTTTCCTGCTGTAGTGTCGGTTGTTGTGGCTGTTTGTGAAAAGGCAGGAAGAAGAGAGTAAAACAAAAGTCCAATACTCAGAATGTTTTTCATAGATGGTGATGTCAACCGTTGTATCATGCATTCAAAGATGTGAGCTTTCTAAATCATGGGATATGATGACGGTCAGTTTTGCGTCTGATTGTTTAGCGTTTATACCGGCTTATTTCAACAATAATAACCGTGAGTATGCATAAGCCCAGAAAGCCAAGTGCAATGAAAAGCATTAATTTTTCAAGCGGATCAAAACCGTTTTTCATGAAATTGTTTCCACAAATGGATAAAATAATTCCAGAAGAAGAAACGATCTCCCCCCGCAAATGACAGCGGTGAAACACAAAGGGTATTCCGAAAAGGAAAGAAGGGATCGCAGAGAAAGTAAATAGCTGAGAATTAGGAATTATGATATTGCAGAGAAGCGCTTCATATGCTATGCAATGAAAAAAGCCTATCGTTGTGATAGGCTTTATATCAATCTGAAGGTGTTTATGTAAATCACCGGGAGCTGTATTATTCCGTAAACGACTTTTCCAGTACGGAATTAATTTTCATTTTCTTATTTATATTATCGTAAGCTGACAGTTCTGCATCGGAGTGAAATTCCAGGTCCACTAAATCCAGAAACTTGCGATTTCCAGAAAAAGCCGCTTTGATTTTCGCAATTGTTAAGTCCTCGATTTTACCTTGTGCGTCCTTGCTGAAATAGTATTTGGTCTTGTTAAAACCGTCATTCGATTCGGACCCGCCGAGCACCTTGTAAATCATAATGGTTTCTTCCGGGTTCAGCAAGGGATATTCCGAACCGGCGTACATACGTATGATGCTGCCATCACAGTTTTTAACGGCATATATGGAATCCTTTGGTATTCTGTATGTGACACCATCCTGGCGGATTGCAATTTTGTCAGGCTGAAAAATGGGATCGGTGGTAATCTTATACTTGTTTAGCCTTTCACAGTCGGCCGGATAGCTTAGCTTGTGACTGATATAGTCGTTTGCTTTCAGATAAATGCCACAACATTCGTTTTGAGAAAAACACGTAGTAGCACTTAGCATCAGCAGGCCGGCGCTTATTTTGGTGAACAGGATTTTCATGGCATACGGTATTAGTTAGATCTGATACGTTTTGCCATTGGAATCAGGACTAATTTTCGATAAGAAATATTTATAATGGGGTGGAAGGGCCAAAAAGTAATCTGAAGATCAGGTTAGAGGCGTTTTCTCAGAAATGAAAATGCCACATATCCGATCAATGCCAGTACAAAAGCAATGATAAAATTGGTGACGGTAAAAATGTCCTGTAGGGCCCACCAGAATCCTTTGTTTTTACCTTGCCCCGACTGGGTAAATTCGCCCATGAGGAGATTGGAATAAAAAAAGAAAATAATGGATCCGGCCTCAATGACTACCCTCCATGCGGGAGCCAGCTTTTTTATCCGCTGCGGCGTTTGCTTTTCACTCATACCCTGGATCAGTTTAAACCGTATTGTTCTATTTTCCGGTACAGGGTGGCAATTCCTATTTCGAGCAAACGGGCGGCTTCGGCCTTATTGCCTTTGGCATAGTTAAGCACTTTCTGTATGTGAAGTTTCTCAACGCTTTCCATGGAAAAGGCCGACAAGCTTCCATTGTTGCCAATGCTTTGTTGTTGTATTTCGTAAGGCAGCAAAGATTCGGTAAGCGTATCTCCGTTGGCGAGGATCACACTTCGTTCAATGATGTTTTTCAGTTCACGGATATTACCGGGCCAGTTATAGTGTTCCAGTTTCTCCATGTATTCTTTGCTGATAGACAACGGTTTTTTATTGGTTCGGTCAGAGAACTGTTTCACAAATAAGGTAGCCAGAGCTTCTATGTCTTTTTTTCGTTCACGCAGCGTAGGCAGATGAATCTGAAATACATTGAGACGGAAATATAAATCGGATCGGAAGCGGTGTTCTTCGCTTTCTGTCTTCAGGTCTTTGTTGGTAGCGGCTATGAGCCGGAAATTAACCTTGATGGTTTCCGTATCACCCAGGCGAATGAATTCACTTGTTTCCAGCACCCTCAGTAATTTGGCTTGCAGCTCCAGCGGCATTTCACCTATTTCATCCAGAAACAAGGTGCCTGCATGCGCCTGTTCGATGAGTCCTTTTTTATCTTTTATGGCTCCGGTAAAAGAGCCTTGTTTATGACCAAACAATTCGCTTTCTATCAGCTCTTTGCTGAAGGCGCTGCAGTTAAGCGCCACAAACGATTTGCCGGCTCTGCTGCCTGCCTGATGTATGGCTTGTGCAAACACTTCTTTTCCTGTTCCCGTTTCACCGGTAAGCAGTACGGTGGTGTCATTGGGCACTACTTTGCGGGCCATCTCCACCGCCTGTAGAATGGCTTTCGATTTGCCGGTGATGGAATCAAATGAAAATTTCTCGCCCACACGTTTCTCCAGCTCTCTCACCCTTCGTTGCAGCAATACCTTATCCATGGCGCGGTATAGCAGGGGGATAATTTTTTCATTGTCATTGCCCTTGACGATATAATCAAAGGCTCCATTTTTGATGGCCTGTACACCATCGGGAATAGTGCCGTAAGCGGTGAGAAGAATAACCTCTACGCATGGATAAAGGGCTTTGATACGGGTAATGAGTTCCACTCCGTTTCCATCGGGAAGCTTTACATCGCACAACACCACATCAACCTCGTTCTGTTCCAGTTTTTTTAATCCTGTTTTACAGTCCCCCGCTTCAATGACATGAAAAGATTCGAGCTTAATGATACGTCCCAACAGGTTGCGGAGTTTTTCTTCATCATCGATGATAAGTATATTCCCTTTGTTCATGGGGCAAAGTTAGTGCATTTTAAATCCTGATGACACAAGCGCTGTTCACTTGTTCCGAATACCGTTATCCCTTATTTTATAAATAAGGAATCAAACACGGGTCCGAGGATAAGTGAAGTGAACAGGGAAAGAACATTCAGGATAATAATAATAGCGAAAAGAAAAAAACCGAAAGTAAGCGTATCCACCCTCAGGGTTCCGGAAGAAGGCGGGGTAACTGTTTTTTCTGCCAGCAGGCCTGCTATCCACAACGCCCCGATGATAGGTATAAATCTTCCCGATAGCATGGCAATACAAGTTGTCAGATTCCAGAATGGAGTGGCGTTGCCAAGACCTGTAAACTCCGACCCGTTTCCGGCTGAGGAGGAAATGTATTCATACAACATAGTCGTAAATCCGTGCGCTCCGGTATTGCTTAACCATTGCAGGTTATCATTTCCAACGGTGGTATGTATATAAGTATAAGTTGCAATACCGGCTAATGCGAAGGGTATCAGACTTTGTAAAAAGGCAACTCCAACGGTAATCTGCATTTCGCGGATACCGATTTTACGCCCGAACATTTCAGGGGTCCGGCCTATCATCAGGCTGCCGATAAAAAGCGCTATAATAAGAAAGATGAACAGATTGATCCAGCCGGTTCCCAATCCTCCGAAAAATGCGTCGATATACATTCCTGTCAGCATGTAAAGTCCGGACAAGGGCATGAAACTATCGGGAACGCCTACCATTGTGCCAGCGGGGATAACAGCATTTTCGCCCGCATAAAAACCGGTGTAAAAAGCACCGTAACGCACTTCTTTCCCTTCCATATTTCCGGTGTTGGGAATCTGCATGTCCGTAATCCTGGGATTTCCTGTTATCTCCTGGTGAATGATGGGGATGGTGATGAGGATAAATCCGATTGTCATCACCATAAAAATCATTTTTGAAAAAGAGGTGGATTTAAGGTAAAAGCCGATGAAGAAAACAAATGCCATGGGCAAAAGAAAAACAAGGACGGAATGAAGGATAAAAGACAGGAAGTCAGGATTCTCAAAGGGGTGAGCATCATTGGCGCCGAAAAAACCGCCTCCGTTGGCCCCCAGTTCTTTTATGGGTAAAAAGGCAGCTACCGGTCCTGTGGCTACAGTGATGTTATCACCCTGAAGCGTATGAACTGTTTTGGCGCCTTCGAAAGTCATCGGCACCCCGCAGAAAAGAAAAAGGATGGCCGCAATAACGGACAAGGGAAGCAGGATACGGGTAAGGGAAAGAACAAAGTCGCTGAAAAAATTACCCAGATGTGCGGTGGATCGTGATGCAAGTGCCCGGACCACGGCAACCCCCACAGCCAGACTGGTAGCCGCGCTTACAAACTGAAGAAACATAAACACGCCTGTCTGCGACAGATAGGTGGCACCGCTTTCACCGGCATAGTGCTGTAGATTGGTGCTGGTTATAAAACTGATTACCGAATTCAAAGCCAGGGTCCATTCCATGGAAGGATTGCCGGCAGGGTTTAAAAACAACCGGCCCTGAAATAAAAGCACCAGAAAACCAAATACCAACCACACGGCATTAATCACCACCATGGCCCACAGGTATTGTTTCCAACCCATTTCACGGGCAGGATCGATACCGCATGTTTTAAAGATGAATTGTTCAAAGGGTTTTAAAAAATCAAGACGATTGGCATTTCCGGAATATACTTTGCTCATGAAGCGTCCTATGGGCCAGGCGAGCAGAGCAGAAGCAAGAAACAGAAGACAACATATTACCGAACTCTGAATCATAAAATAGGATTTACCACATTGAAAGATAGAAAAAAACAACCCGGTAGGCTGAGCTCACCGGGCTGTTAAATTCACCAAACTACAGAAACAATAAAATGATTTAAAGCATGCCATCGGATGATGGTGATCTTAGTCCGGAAGAACCCATCCTTCCGGTTTTCAATCAAATGCTGTAAATCAGAAACTAAGTACACGCAGCATCGCCTTCAAAACCTGTTCCGAAGATCATTCAAGGAACTTTTATCACGGTTTAATCTATTGCTGATTAAGGGATTAGTTTCTGAAGTGGGTTAAATAATCCTTATGAGGTAAATGTATGCCTTTTCAAAATGATAGGGTTTTTTATGGGGAAGGAGGGGGTGGTATACCTTTTTGATATCAGAAGAGATGAAAATGTCCGGTCATAAATTCGATCAGGATACCCAATAAGAGGAGAAGCACGATGGCCAATAACCATCGTGTCCTCGGTTTTTTTACAGCCATTGCTTGAATTTTTTGATAAACAGATTTTTAATGAATTGGGTAAGGGCGCAATAAGCAAATAGAAAGCAGATGAGCCAGGGGAAATAGGAAAGTGGCAACGGAGTCATTTTTAATGCTCCTGCCAGCGGTGAGAAAGGGATAAAAACACCAATAGCCATGATCAGGCTTGTAAGTGCTACCACCGGTGCAGTGGCCCAGCTTTGAATAAAAGGAATTTTGCGTGTACGGATCATATGAACAATAAGGGTCTGTGAAAGCAAACCCTCAATAAACCACCCCGACTGGAAAAGGCTCTGATGCTCGGGTGAGTTGGCTTTGAAGTAATAGAACATCAGAGCAAATGTGGCATAATCGAATATAGAGCTGATGGGACCGATGAAGATCATAAAACGGCTGATACTTCCGGCATTCCACTTTTGAGGTTTTTCTATGAATTCCTTATCCATGGAATCCCAGGGAATGGAAATCTGGGATACGTCGTACAACAGATTTTGTACCAGTAACTGGATCGGCAGCATAGGCAGGAAAGGTAAAAAGGCGCTGGCGCCGAGCATGCTGAACATATTCCCGAAATTACTGCTGGCCGTCATCTTGATGTATTTAATAATATTCCCAAAAGTTCTCCGGCCATATACCACCCCTTTGCGTAATACCATTAAATCTTTTTCGAGTAATATTATATCGGCGCTTTCTTTGGCAATATCCACGGCGGTGTCGACGGAGATTCCCACATCCGCATCTTTTAAAGCTGCCGCATCATTGATCCCGTCGCCCATAAAGCCAACGGTATGTCCTCTTGACTGAAGCAGTTTCACCACACGCGATTTCTGAATGGGGCTTAATTTGGCAAGGATACTGGTTTCTTCCAGTTTGTCGGCAAGGGTAAAATCATCCATCTGTTCCACTTCAGACCCCAGCAGAAAATTATTAACAGGGATGCCTACATCTCTGCATATCTTTTTAGTTACAATCTCATTATCACCGGTGAGCACTTTTATCGACACTCCGAGTTTTAGCAGGGCCTCTATGGATGGTTTGGCAGAAGGTTTGGCCGGGTCAAGAAACCCGATGAATCCGGTGATGGTCAGGTTGCATTCATCGGCCACAGAATAAGTCAGCGGACGTTCGTCATATTCTTTAATGGCTACCAATAATACACGTAGTCCTTCTTCATTCAGTTTTCGGGAGGTGTTCAGGATATTGGCGCGGATTTTTTCGTCCATCGGAACTACTTTATCCTGTTCAATATGCAGTTGCCGATCCTCTCCCGGATCAAATGCGCTTGAGCATATACTCAGCATTTCTTCCACCGCACCTTTGCAGATCAATAAATGTTTGCCGTTTTTCATTTCCAGAATAACACTCATCCTCCGGCGGTGAAAATCGAAGGGGATTTCATCAATCTTTTCAAAATCCTCTTCCACTTTTATATAGTTATGCAATTCGCTGTGTTCGAGAACCGCTTTATCCAGAATGTTTTTCAACCCGGTCTGATGAAAGCTGTTCAGATAAGCCCATTTAAGCACTTCATCATCCTCCTCACCCAATACATTCAGGTGACGTTCCAGCACAATTTTGTCCAGTGTAAGTGTTCCTGTTTTGTCGGTGCAAAGAATGTCCATGGCGCCGATATTCTGAATAGCATTCAATCGTTTAACGATGACTTTTCGTTTACTCATGTTGACCGCTCCTTTGGCAAGATTAGCAGTCACAATCATGGGCAACATTTCCGGTGTGAGACCTACTGCAACAGAAATGGAAAAAAGCAAAGCCTCCATCCAGTTTCCTTTTACAAAACCATTGATCAAAAATACCAGGGGCACCATGACGAGCATAAACCGGATCAGGAGCCAGCTCACTTTATTCACTCCTTTATCAAAGCTTGTTTCGGCCCGTTTGCCGGTAAGAGATTTCCCGATGGTTCCGAAGTAAGTGAGGTTACCGGTGTTAATAACAATAGCGGTAGCTGTTCCGCTTACCACATTGGTACCCATGAAGCAAATATTATCCAGTTCAAGTTGCGGGCGGGTGAAAGCACCGCTCATTTCATGATCCCGTTTTTCAACCGGAAGAGATTCTCCGGTGAGCATGGCCTGGCTTACAAATAAATCTTTGGCATGCAAAACCCTGCAATCGGCAGGTATCATATCTCCTGCACTGAGATAGATGATATCCCCCGGTACCAGATATTTGATCTCTATTTCTTTTTTGCCTTCTCCCTGTCTTAAGACGGTGGTGGTGGTTTTCACCATGTTTTTGAGCTGTTCGGCAGCACGGTTGCTGGAATATTCCTGCCAGAAACGAAGGAGGGAACTAAGCATGACCATAATACCTACCACGGACACGGTTTTATAATCCTCTTCACCCGGCGGGGCCATTACCACATCCATGATAAATGAAATGGTGGCGATAATGATGAGTACACCGATAAAAGGATTGATGAAGGCTTCCAGTAGTTGCCGGTACCAGGCAGGGGCTTTTTCGTGTTGTATTTCGTTGACGCCGCATTTTGCTCGTTTTGTTTCCACCTCTTCTTCGCTCAACCCGGTCATGTCGCTGTTAAGCAGGATAAGGATGGTCTCATTCGGAGAGCCGGCAATCTTATTAAGTGTGCCGGAGGCGGCTTCAGCAGCTCCGTTCATTTTTCCGTTAGGGAAAAAAGAAGTCTTCTTTTTATTGTCAACGAGTGTTTCCATTTTCGCATCCTCCGTTTCTTTAGTATAAGTCGTTGTTTTTGTCATTCAGCTATTAAAGCGCCACATGTATCCTGATTCCTGGAATACTTACCGGACCTCTTCTGTCTTTGTTATAGGCAGGATTGAGTACCAATTGGTAATCGGGCGATACAAATAGATTACTGGAAATCTGGATACGATAAAATGTCTCCATGATGTATTCATTGCCATAATTCAGATGTCCGTCTCCGATAATAATTCCAATACCTCCGGCTTTCAGGTAATCGATATGATCCTGCGATAGACCATTCACTACCCCTGCTATGCCGAGCTGGTCGTTAGGCCGCTTCCAGTAACTTCCTTTGATTGTTATTCCCAGTTGTGCACTTCTATCTATTTCGGTAAATGCCCAGGTAGCATACTGACCGTCATTCCAGTTTACCCTTGCAAATGCACCCACCCCTTTCATCACTTCCTGTTCGGCGTTGAGACCCATGCCATATTTCATTCCCCCGTAGGTGGTGCTTTCTACTTGTCCTGAAATAATTTTCATCAGTGTGCTGTCTTCTCTGGCCAGTTGGGCAGTTGCATCCTTGTATTTGGGTGCTCTGCAATAGGTCATGTAAAGTGTGCCGCGTATAGCTCCCGGATGATTTTTTATGTTCCATTTCCGTTCGTATTCAAAAGCTTCTGAATTGGCCAGTTTGCCGGGGCTGATGCTATATTCCATGGGCAAACCATTGGCAATTTTTGGAACGGCAACAGAAGCGATCCTGATGGACCAATCCGGTTTGATGAGCTCTATGACTCCGCCCCAGGTATAACCGCGGGTATCGGCTGGAAAATCCCAGGCCCCATGAGCCATGAGGGACCAGTTAAGGAACTGGGAACGGGCATCATGATTATAATTGTTGGCATCAAAGAAATCGGCAATGCATAATTTACCAAGCTGAATGACAATTTTTGAAGTAGGTTTTTTGCCACCTAATTGATTGATATCGCTTTCTGTTGTTTCATACCCGGTATTCTTCAAGGGTATTACCTGCTGAAGAAATGCTCTGGCAACAAATGGAGTGGGAGTGGGATTCCCCACACGGTAAATTTCACCGTTAGGGAAACCGGCTATGCCTGTTGCCCCGCTTAAGCCTTTTCCACCCGTAAGCTCGGGATTGAAGTAAAAGGTGGCGCCTCTCCATAGTTTACGCCCCAGAAAAATAGTGTGGGTAAGTGATAATGCATTATCAGCCTGGTTGCTTAAACTTTTGGGGCCTGCATAAGGAACAGAAAATGCATTATGCGCCTGATACACTGTGGAAACCTGCATATGCAACGTCCAGTTGGCGATGGAATCGCGCCCAACCCGCTCGTTGTTTATTTCCGTAATCGATATATGTGTTGTTTTTTTTGTTGTATCAGCGGTTTGGGCGTTTACAGCCATGCCCAGCAACAATGCTATGGCAAAGAAGGGAGCTTCAAGGCCTTTCAGATAGAAATAATTCCTTTTTATCGATTTTTTGGTAAAACGTCTGATAGATTTGCTGTCAGGACGTTTGTTGTTGGATTTGATGTTATTCTTTTTCATGACTTTTGCATTTTTGACCCTACGCAGGAATGCAAAAGCATGTAACGCATGGATCAGATGATTGATTTGATTTTACTAGGGCCAGCATCCATGGTGGTGAGGTTTTAAATATGGCGTAAAAGTAAAAAGGCCCTTTAAGAGGGTCTTTTAGGAAACTATTATAAAAAAATTAGAATTCTCTAATAGGGGTCAGAGGTGGGGTATTTCAATGGTAAAGGTTGTGCCTTCATTGACCTGAGAGGATACCAGAATAATACCTTTATGAAGGGTAATGATTTTATGCGCCAGCGAGAGCCCTATACCATTTCCATAGGCCAGGTTTTGATTTTCGCCTCTATAAAAGGAATTAAAGATGTTCGGCAATTCCTTTTCCGGTATACCCACTCCTTTATCCTGAAAACGAAGAATGCTTTTGCCATCCAGATAGGTAATGGCTATGGAGCATTCCTTACCGGCTGAAAATTTGCATCCGTTTTCGATGATATTACCAAAGGCTTGTTTCAACAGGTACTCATTTCCTTTTACAGAAATACAGGCATCTTCTTCAATCTCCCGTTCAAAAATAATATTCACTTTATAATCGGGATGATTGTGGATCACATCATTTCTGGCATCCAGGAGGATTTCATCCAGCCTCAGTTCTTTGAAATTGATTTCAGTCTGGTCATAATTGGCTTTAGCAAGATCCAACAGATCGTTCGACAGACGTACCACTTTTTGCGCATCGCCGATGGCATGTTCAATAGAGTGTTTGTATTCAATATTAGTTCTGTCTTTTTCCAAGGTAAGTTGCAATTCGGCCAGCATAGCTGTAAGCGGAGTGCGCAGTTCATGTGCCACGTTTGATACGAATTCTTTTTGTGCATCAAAGGAGCTCTCCAGTCTGTTCAGCATCTGATTGAAGGTGGTGGCCAGCTCGGCAATTTCATCTTTGCCATTGCCTTCGTTTACCCTCAGATCAAGATTGGTGGCGGTAATTTCCTCTACACGGTCTACCAGGTCGGACACCGGTTTTAGTGCCTGTTTTGAAAAAAAGCGGCCGGCAATAAAAATAAAGATGATGGAAACACAAAGTGTAATAATCAATGTAAGCCTTAGATTTTTCAACTTGGCAAGTCCCAGCACATCGTAAGCAGCCGATGTGATTACGTAGTTATTCCCGTTGTGAGAAAAATAGATACCTACCACCTGCAGGTCTTTCTGATAAAAATGGATTTCTTTTTCACGGACAATATCATCTATCATCTGTTTGGTTTCCTTTACCTTGTCAATTTCAACAGCGTCATGATAAAGAAGATGAAAAGACGTATCATAGATAGCCACTTCTTCCTGAAACAGAAGATTTCCGGAGTTGCGGTAAATCGTTTGTAAATCGGATGGAGGTATTTTAGCATCCAGCAAAAGTTTGGCCTTTGTGACAGCGCTTTGTTTAAGCAGATTGAAATATTCTGTTTCCCTGCTTTCGGAAAAAGAAAAATAAACGACCCATGCAAACGCTACCATCAGGGCAGCAATGGTGCCGGTAAAAAGCAGGGTGAGCTTATTACGGATTTTCATGACTGTTTCTCTTCCTTAAAGATGAATCCGATACCGGGTTTGGTGTGAATGAGTTTAACCGATGAATTTTTGTCCAGTTTCTTGCGCAGATAATTGATGTATACATCAATAAAATTAGTTCCGGTATCAAACTTCGTGTCCCATACTTTTTCCGCAATTTCGGACCGTGACACCACGCGCTCACTGTTTTGCAACATGTATTCAAGAAGTTTGAATTCCTTGGGTGTAAGCACTATTTCCTTATTACCGCGGGTCACGATACGCGTTTGCAGATTCATTTCCAGGTCGGCGTATTTGAGCAGAAATCCCTGCATCTGTGTGCTACTGTTAGGTCGTTTCAGCAAAGCTCTGATTCGTACATGCAGTTCACGGAAGTCAAAAGGTTTCACCAGATAATCATCCGCTCCGGCATCAAACCCTTCTACCTTATCATCAGTAGTGCCCAGTGCAGTAAGCATGATAATGGGAATATGGGGTTTGGCGCGGCGAAGTTCCTTACAAAAATCGAGTCCGTTGATTTTGGGAAGGATGATGTCCGTAATCACCAGATCATAGGCATTATTCATGGCCAGTTTCTGTCCCATCTGTCCGTCAAAGGCAATGGTGACCATATAACCTTGTTCCTCCAGCCCCCTCCGGATAAGCTCAGCCAGTCTGGAATCGTCTTCTATGATCAGGATATTCATTTTACGCCGGTTTGTGCGCAAATGTAAGGATTAGTTGCGGAGTCACTTCTCCCGGGAAGGATGCAGGGTTTTTTCTTCCTCTTTCCTTTTTACCCTTACCACATACCGGAAGCCTACGGTGCTGAAACTTTTGGTGGGGTCGGCAAATGTTTTGGCGTTCATGCCGATAATGTTTTTGCCGTTGCGGTTGTTATAGCGTTCGTCATACCAGTTGGCTCCTCTTACCAATACGCCGTTGGTATCACACAGGGAATTATAATACTCTTCCAGAGCCAGGGCCATTATGATATCTTTTCCTTTCAGCTTTTTCATGAGGGCTCTTCGCTTGGTATAAAAAGGCAACCAGTTGTCTTTGTAGTTTTCCTTCATCCATTCCGATACATTACCACCCATGTAACAGATGCCGTTTTCATCTTTGTTTAAGGCAAAGAGCTGAGGGGCGCTGGGCGGTCCTGCCGATTCCCACCAAAGGGGTTTCTTTTGGCTATATTCTTTCAACTGACGGCAGGCGGCATCATAATCAACCGGAGCGGCATGAAAATATCCATCCAGCCTGAAGTCGAAACCGGCGGGGTATAGCTCACGTTCCATGGCGCTTTGGTAGCGGAACATGGTATGGAATGAATCGTGTTCGCGTTTGCTTTTAATTTCCACCTGCTGGCAAATGGTATCGGAGCTTTTTAAGCGGAGATCGCAGAGAAAGCTTTCGTTGGTAAAGATATAAGGTTGATGAAGGACGACCGGTGCTCCGTCTTTTTTAAGCGCCGAGCCAGCCATCTCCCATTGGTATTCGGCAGGCAGGTCGTATTCGATAATCAGATCTTTGTGTTGTTTATCCAGCTCTCGTTGCATTCGTTCTGTTTTCCAATGCAAAAAAGCTTCGGCCTGCAAGCGGGTGATGCCTACCACCGGATACCCGTCGTAAGCCGGATGCCAGAAATACATATTCGTCATGGGTTCGTTATACGAGTAAGCGAAATCATGAACCCAGGCAAGCGTATCGGGATAAACGCCAATCACCATCTTCCCATCTTTCAGGTATTTTTTGTCCGGATGTTCATAAGCATAGGGAGTATAGACATAAATCACTTTGCGGCTGTCCAGCTCTTTTTTGTTATAAAATCGTTCTTCGGGTTTGTTGTAAAGATCAATAAGCGCTTCCCGGTAAGTGGTATCGCCCCAATCCAGTTTGGTGCTGTAGTTGATGCCTCCGCCAGCAAGGGCGAATTTTTTAAATCCTGCATCGGCCAATATGGTACGTGCGATGGAATCTCTTACCCAGTTTACGAATTCTTTGTATTCCTTATTGCTCACTTCGGTATTCTTAAAATAGAAAGGGTGATAGAGCTCCGAAAATTTCTTTGTACACTGGAACATAAAAAAGAAAGGATCACCTTCCGGTTTACCGGGAAGGGCATTCTTTAAGGTAGTATCCGCATAATAGCGGAAGAAGGAGGGAAGATGGGTTTTATAATAAGGAGGATAACGGTCTCCTACATCCTTTTTAGTATACGTACTGGTATCCGCCCATGCAGGCATAAGCTCCAGGGTGCCGTTCTGATGAACGAAGGTATCCATGACCTGTTTTTTAGCGGATGGGATCAGTGCGGTGGTATCAATACGAAAAGGATTGCCTTCCCGGTTGGGATAGAAATACGTACACCCTTCCAGATGCAGAGGCTCTTTGGAATAATACTGAGCATAATAACGCAGACAGGTAAGAAGCAGGGGATCGGGTTGTCTGACCTCTTTGAGTAAAAAGGCAGGGTTGTTCCAGTCCGGTGGCTGGATAAAGCGTGGCGTCTCTTTCTCGTATGCTCTGTCCAACACGTTCTGGGCGCTGGCAGAAAAAGCAACAAAACAAATAAATAGTATAACGAGCAGTTTCCTGCCTATTCCCGTTTCGCTTCTTTTGTTTTTGTTATTCATGCGTGAGCCGAACTACTTCACAGTCGCGGTCATCTAAGATAATAAGAAAGGAGGAGTCTTGTCCTCCTTCGGGCTGGGAACCTTTGAGTACCCAGAAATGATCGAGGTGATGGATTTCATAGGGACGCTGGGCTTCAATTTTTTCTGTCCCATAGACATCAAACAGGATGGCTTCCGCAATTTGTACCGCCGCACCTTCTTCCTTGACAAGGGGGGTGTTG
>JABDCB010000022.1 GCA_013288325.1 Bacteroidota bacterium | reverse complement strand
GGCTCTCATTATTGATCCTATAAGAGAAACAACACCTTATCTGCAAAAAGCAGCTCAAAGAGGTGCCCGTATAAAGTATGTGTTAGAGACCCATTTTCATGCCGATTTTATTTCAGGACATATAGACCTGGCCAAAGAAAGCGGAGCACAGATTGTCTTCGGTCCCGGTGCAGAAACAGGATATACCGTGCATCATGCAAAAGACGGAGAAATTCTTTCCCTCGGCAAAATTAATATCCGGGTATTACATACTCCGGGGCATACCCCCGAATCGGCCTGTTATCTCTTAACCGATGAACAAGGCAAACCGTATTGCATTTTCACCGGCGATACCCTTTTTGTGGGCGATGTAGGACGGCCCGATTTGCTGGACGGAAAGATGACCAAAGAAGAACTGGCTGGCATGATGTATGATTCACTTCATAAACACATCCTGACCCTGCCTGACGATGTAATTGTATATCCTGCTCACGGCCCCGGATCGGCCTGCGGAAAAAATATCGGCAAAGAAACGTGGTCGACGATAGGTGTTCAGAAAAAAAACAATTATGCTTTGCAGCCTATGAATAAACAAGAGTTTATTCTCAGCATTACAGAAGGATTAAATGCTCCCCCTGCATATTTTTTTAAGGATGCCATGATCAATAAGTCCGGCACCTCCGATCTGAATAAGGTCATGAATACAACCCGTATTGAGCTTACTCCTGATGAGGTGAAAAAAGAGGTGAAGGCCGGAGCTGTCCTGCTTGATACCCGGGAACCCGATAGTTTTGAAAAAGGGTTTGTTCCGGGTTCTGTCAATATCGGATTGAAAGGCAGCTTCGCTATCTGGGCCGCAACATTGATCGATATCAACAGTCCGCTGGTGATTATTGCCGATGAAGGAAAAGCCGAAGAATCTATTCTGAGGCTGGCACGCGTAGGGTTTGATAATGTAAAAGGTGTTTTAAAAGGCGGAGTCCCGGCCTGGATCCAGGCCGGAAATGCAGCCGAAACGATTAACTCTGTTACACCTGAAGAATTCAACAAGCTGTTGCATGATAAAAAATCGGTGGTGATTGATGTTCGCAAAGAAGGGGAGTTTGATACCATCCATGTAAAAGGTGCACGTCTGGTGACTCTTTCGGATCTGGAAAAACATATTCAGGATTTTAACAAAGAGGATGAATATTTGGTGCATTGTGCAGGTGGATATCGTTCCATGATTGCTTCTTCCCTGCTCAAAAAACATAACATCCACAATATCCGCAATGTATATGGAGGAATGAGCAAGATTCAGGAAAGCGGAGCTCCCGTAGTGAAAGGCAAGACTGTGGCTTAAGGACAATTTGTCAGCAAATTTTATTCTGAAACTTCAAAACAGGTGCTATCTCGATCGTTGTACATACTCCGACGATCGTTGGAGGTGGTGCAACGATAGATATTGTATCTCCTTCTTCACAGATTGTATCTCCTGCTAAAGAAAATTATTTTTTTCGATAGAAATCCGATCAATTTCTTTACAAATACCATCTCTCTGCATTGAGAAAGTATCTCCATGAATAGAAACCGGATCTCCTTATGTAGAGATACCATCTCCATCGATCGAAATCCTGTCAATCTGTCTGCAAATCCGATCAAAATGTACAAACAGAGCATGTTTGGTCGTACAAACAGGTGCTCCAACGATCGTCGGAGATCGTCCAACGATCGTTGGAGTATGTGCAACGATCGTTGGAGATACAATTTGTAAAGTTGGAGATGGTATCGGTGAAGGAATTAACCGGATTTCGATCGATGGAGGTAGTATATGCTTAGCTATTTAAAGATCTGTATCGTTGGAGATAGGATTTGTGTACAGGAAGATAGGATTTGTTTAGTTGGAGATAGGATTTCTATACAGAAGATAGGACTTGTGTAGTTGGAGATAGGATTTGCTTACTTGGACGATGTATCGGTGGATAAGGAGGTGGCATCGGTGAAGATGGAGAGCGTATTTGTGTATATGAAGAGGATACGATTATCCTCCCCCTGCCCCCTCCAAAGGGGGATAAAAGCCGTGTCCCCCTTTAGAGGGGATAAACTTGAAAGGACACGAATCCTATCCCCCTTTGGAGGGGGCAGGGGGAGGATAGAAGCTCACTTACACACAAACCCGCTCCATGACTCAACAGGGTCATTGTAGTCCTTCGCTCTCCCCACAAGCTTCGCTCACGATGACCACATTGAATTTTAACCCGGAAGCAACGGAAACCGATATCCTCTGTTTTTCATTTCAGTAAGATAAAGGGGAAGTACACTGAACAGATTTTTTCTTGCTTTCAGGCTGTCGTGAAAAACAACGATAGAGCCGGGACGGGAATAATGCAAGGTATTTTCCAGACATTTTTCAGGAGTAATCGTGCGATCGAAATCGCCGCTGAGTACATCCCACATGACAATACGGTAATGACGGCTGATACGTTTGGCTTGTGTATTTTTAAGTCTACCGTAAGGCGGTCTGAAAAAATTTGTGTGCACCAGACGCGCGCAAGCCGCTACACTTTTGAGATAAACAGCCGAATCGCTGTTCCATCCATTAAGGTGATTGTTGGTATGATTGCCGCAATAATGTCCTTCGTCCAGAATACGCCGGTACACGTCCGGGTAGCGTTCCACATTTTCACCTACGCAGAAAAAAATGGCTTTTGCCTGAAAATCATTTAACACATCCAGCACCCACGGCGTTATTTCCGGGTGGGGGCCATCGTCAAAGCTGAGGTATACTTCTTTCTCCTGAGTATTCACTTTCCAGAGAAGACTCGGATACAGTTTCTTCAGCAATATGGGAGGGCGTACCAGAAACACGGCCTATCCCCCGGCGTAACTATTTACCATTTCCATCAAAGGCTTCATGGCTTCAAAACGTGCCTTCAGTTCTTTAGCCAGTTCCGGCTGCTTGTTCTGATCGGCCAGTTCAACAAGTCCTTGCAGATAGTAGGCTGCCTGCCGTCCCTGATAAGGAATTGACATGGAATGATCGTCTTGTTTAAGTGCCACCACATAACGCAATTCCTTTTCAAGAATATCAAACAATCTTCTTGTCAATGCGTTGCATTTATCACCTCCTCCGGCGTGATACCAGGCGCTGAGTACATAAAACATAGCACCGTCATACGGTACGTTGCGTTCGGGCATTACCTCCAAACAACGTTCTATCACTTTCAAGGCTTTATCTTTATGTCCTTCTTCCACCAGGCTTTCTGCCAGGCTGTTCATCTGCAGACGGAGATTAACGGCCATACGCATATTATTTTCGTCCATATAGATGCACGGAGAATCCATACCACCCCAAAGGAATTTATCCATGACATTTCTGTACATGATATCGGTATTGATGCGCATCTGTTCGCCACGGCTTTTTGCAGCAACAGCGGGATTTACCTTCATAGGAGTAAGGCGGTATGCCAGACCTTCCAGTTGGAAATAAGGTTCCAGATTCATATAGCTTTCCGAACCGGTGGTGGAAGCAAAATAAATAGGACGTTCCCAATTATTGGTTGCCAGCAAATCCAGCACCATCAAATCATTTTTGAGCAGATAATTTTTGTTCAGCACCCAATCGATATTATCGACAATAAGACTGTCTGGTGTATCTGCCGGAACGGTTCCATTCTGTTTTACTTTTTCTTTATCAACCGGAATCCGTAAGTGGCGGGTAGGAATATAATCACTCGGAGCGCCGTTACGTTCGGTCAGTTTTTTTGTAGGATCGTCGCTGCCAACAAAATCAACCACCTCTTTGCAGGGATAAAATCCTTTCAGGCCTTTGTCCAGCACATATACCACATCTCGTTTACCCTGTATATACTGATCGTGAGTAAGAGAAAACGGAACCGGTTTGGAATCGTACGCCGCACGTTTCATCTGATCAATATACCAGTCGGTTTGCAACAGACTCAGATTTACAACACGAACATCGGTACGATAGTTTTCTACTTCCTGTACATACCATAAAGGGAAGGTATCATTATCACCGTTTGTAAAAAGGATAGCATTCTTTTCACAGGAGTTCAGATAATTCTTTGCAAAATCGCGGCAGGTATAGCGGTGTGAACGGTCGTGATCATCCCATCCTTCTTTACCCATTAAGCCCGGCACTGCCAGTGTGCAGGCAGCGGTGGTAAGGATAGCAGCGAGGTTTGGAGAATAGTATTTCTTGGTCCAGTCCCAGATAGCATACACACCCAGTCCGATCCAGAATGCAAATGCATAGAACGAACCTGCATAAGCATAGTCCCGTTCGCGGGGCTGATTAGGATACTGGTTCAGGTAAACAACAATGGCCAGACCCGTAAAAAAGAACAGGAGGAAAATAACCAGTGCATTTTTCCAGTCTTTATTAATCTGGTAAATCATACCGATCATTCCCAGCAACAGTGGCAGCAAATAAAAACGGTTATAGCCTTTATTGTGCGTTATACTTTCGGGCAGGTTATCCTGAGGGCCCAGTTTTATTTTGTCTATCACTTTTATTCCGGTCAGTCCGTTACCGGTAAGCTTGTCTCCGTGACCCTGGATATCATTTTGCCGTCCGGCAAAGTTCCAGAGGAAATAACGGAAGTACATCCAGTCGATCTGATACTTGACGAAGTAGGAAATATTTTCACCAAAAGTGGGTTTAATCAACGTATCCCCATCCAGGATAATTTTCCGTTCGGTATTGATCCCTGCCCAACGGATATAATCTTTTTCATGCTGAGGGCTCCACATACGGGGGAACACGGTAGATAATTCCTTGCGGTAGGTAGGCCCTCCGGCTCCTTTACCATCCGAAGTCATGACATATTTCTTCGCTTCTTCATCTTTTTTATAAACCGGGCTTCCATCTTTATAGGGAACACTCTGATCAACGGGAGCATCGAAATACGGGCCGGTGGTAAGAGGCCAGTCACCATACTGTTCCCGGTTCAGATACGAAAGAAGTTTTACGGCATCCGAAGGATCGTTTTCATTCAACGGTGTTTTTGCATTGGAGCGGATCACCAACAGGAAGAAAGAAGAGTACCCGATGATAAGAACTGCAAAGGCGAGGATACCGGTATTCCAGTGGATCAACTTTTTGGCTTTTGTATATTTCAAACCGAGAATCACAATAGCCAGAATAGTGAGAAAATAAATGATGGTTCCGGAGTTGAACGGAAGGTGAACGGTATTTACAAAAAACAGTTCGAATTTGGACGCCAGTGCTACGATTCCGGGGATGATATATCCCTGAATGGCCCCCAGAATAACTACAGCAATTATGCCTGTAATGACAACACCCCAATTGGTGGTTTTGAATTTTTTGAAATAGTAAACAAAAACCATAGCCGGTATGGCAAGCAGGTTGAGCAAGTGTACCCCGATGGAGAGACCTACGAGATAGGCAATAAATACCAGCCATCGGTTAGAGGTACCTTCATCTTCTTCAGCATCCCATTTAAGGATGGACCAGAAAACAATGGCGGTAAAAAAGGAGGACATTCCATATACTTCTCCCTCTACCGCAGAGAACCAGAAAGAATCTGTAAACGAATAAGCCATGGCCCCGACAAAACCGCTACCGAGGATAGCATAGATCTGACCCTGGGTCATTTCGGTGCCTTTGGCAATAAATTTTTTGGCGATATAGGTGATAGACCAAAACAAAAACTGAATGGTGAAGGCTGAACAAAGAGCCGTCATGATATTAACCATTTTGGCTACTTTCATCACGTCGCCGAAGGCAAAGAGGGAGAAAATACGGCCTATCATCTGGAATAAGGGGGCTCCCGGAGGGTGACCCACCTCCAGTTTATAAGCGGTTGAGATATATTCCCCACAATCCCAGAAACTGGCAGTGGGTTCGATGGTAGAGCAATAGATAATAGCCGCCAGAACGAATACGATCCAGCCGATGATATTATTGAGTTTCCGGTAGTTAGTCATTGTATGTTAGCAGATCAATAAGGGGCGAATTTAATAAAAATAGTGGCGGCAAGCAGGTCGGTATGACCGGGACGGATATTTATTTTGCCATAATTATTAAATTACTACTTTTGCAATCCTTAAAGATCGAGAATATTGCTGCCCGATCGTCTAATGGCAGGACAACTGATTTTGGTTCAGTTTGTGGTGGTTCGAATCCATCTCGGGCAACAAACAATGATGAACAACCCTTGCAATAGCAAGGGTTGTTTTAATTTCCAGCCGACACAAAATTTATTTTGTGAAGGATGGGAATTAAAACAACCATCTGAGTGAAGCGAAGAGGGTTGTTCATCATTGTTTGTTAAGCCCCCTCTTCAGGATCACCCCGACGAAGGAGGGGTAATCCACTTCTTTTTACTCACCCCACGGCCCCTCTTTTATCGGTCAGCAAAATCACATTATTCATATCTCCATCAGATTCAATGAATTGTACATCTTGATTTGGAACATTTTGTTTATATTAGCAGGTAGAGAAGGGGTGTCCAGAATCATTATCATCGAAATTAGGACACCTTTTAGCTTTATTAATGATGGACATCCTGTAGACTTTCTCACCCAACCGATGCTGAAAAAAGTGCTATCACTCAACTTACGTATGAAACTATGAAAAAGATTTACCTTTTTGCCCTCCTAATCATGTACCTGGGCACTGTCAAGGCCCAATACACCAAATTACTTGATTTCAATAATTCGAATGGTAGTCAACCCTTTGGCTCCGTAATCCCAGACGCGAATGATAGCGTTTTGTACGGAATGACAAACGACAACAAACTTTTCTCTCTTCATACAGATGGAACGGGGTTGATAGAGTATACAATGACTGATATTGTTAACCCTTATGGTTCTCTAATCAGGGCCGGAAATATTTTATATGGAATGTGTAGTGGTGGTGGACCCAAGGGCTCCGGCGGTATATTTTCAATCCATACGGATTTGACCGGTTATGCCAATTTGCATTACTTCAGTGGTGATAGCATAAGTGGCGATAGTCTTGTTGGTACCGCATTTGGAGGGGCAGTTCCGGATGGAACGTTAACGATTTCTGGAAATGTACTTTATGGTATGACATACGGAGCAGGCGGTCCTGACCGAGGTAATATCTTTTCCATCAATACAAATGGAACTGGTTATTTAAATCTCTATAGTTTTCATGGGAGCGATGGACAATTCCCCGGATATGGGGCATTGGTAGTTTCCGGAAATACGATGTATGGTACAACACTTTACGGAGGTGCTTCCGGAGATGGTGTTTTGTTTTCAATGCATACCGATGGTACCGGATTTACGGATATACTCAATTTTAATTCGGCCAACGGCGATATGCCATTCGGATCTGTTGTCATATCCGGAAATACAATATTCGGGTGCACAGATGGAGGAGGGCTTTACGGAAAAGGCAGAATTTTCTCTTTGCACTCAGATGGGACAGGGTATAGAGATTTGTTTGATTTTAATACGACGAATGGACAAGGTCCAATGGGCACACTTATCCTTTCGGGAACTAATTTGTACGGCACAACAGCGGGAGGAGGAACAAACAATTTAGGCACTGTGTTTTCAATCGACACAAGCGGGTCTAATTTTCAAAATCTGCTCAATTTCGACACGCCAAACGGAACACAACCCCGCGCCACATTATCGATGATCGGGGCAAGACTGTATGGCACTTGTGTTATTGGAGGCACTTATGGAGACGGAACGGTTTTCAGCTTATTGACTCAACCTCCTGTGATTCCTATTTGCATGGTCACTGTAAATGACAGCTCCATGTCCAATGTCATCATGTGGCAAAAACCAGTTAGTACTAATATTGACAGCTTTATTGTTTTCAGGGAAACCACAACGAATAATTATGAACAAATAGGGGCTGTTCCATATGCAGCCCTGAGTGAGTTTGAAGATACAGTAGCAGCAAAATATTTTCCGTTTACAGGCAACCCTAACGCCGGAACATATCGTTATAAATTACAGGTCCGATATATTGATGGAAGCTATAGTCGATTAAGCCCTTACCACAACACCCTGTTTGCCACACAATCAGGCGGGACTTTTAATTGGAATCAATACACCATAGAAGGGGATTCGGTTCCATTGCCAACTTTGAGTGCTTACATTTTATATCGGGATGATAACAGCACAGGAGCATGGCACCAGGTTGTTGGCGTTTCCGGGACACAAACCACTGCGACGGATCCTAATTACAACTCCTATCCTAATGGAAGTTGGAGAGTTGAAACGAATTGGGGAATTACCTGCACTCCCACCCGGAGTACCACATCAGGATTCAATGCCAGTAAATCGAACGTAAAAGGCTCATTAATTGCAGGAATCAAACCTGAATCGCTTAGTAGTGGTGTTAAGGTATTTCCTATTCCCGCAACCAATGCATTAAATATTACCGGGATTACTCAAAAGACATCGGTTAAACTGATTGATCTGGTAGGTAAGGTAGTATTTGACTCTGAAATAGAGCGAAACATAACCATAGATATTAATTACTTACCACAAGGAGTTTATACATTAGTCACAGAAGGGCCTGTGAGATCTTTTCATAAAGTGATAGTCACGAAGTAGGAAGTTCGAGGAGACTCTATTACTTATTAAGTGTCTGTTTCGTTATATCCTGAAAATGTTAAAAACAGGGTAATTAATAGATTTCTAATCCGATTTGTCAACTCTGGCAAGGGAATTGCGTTTAACAGAGTAATCAACCCCCTGTGTCATGAAAAAATCATCCTCTATCCTCCTCACCCTCTTGTCAGGTTTATCCTTTTCGGCCTTACTGGCTCAGGAAAGACCGCAACCTAACAATGGACAAGGCTACGGCTATGACGGACTTGAAAGTGATACCCTTCAGGGAAATAACAGGTATAGTTACGACCCGTATTACAATCCATATTACGACCCTTCACAACCTGAATACTGGTTACAGTATATGCTGAATTTCAATTACTACGGTCCATATTACCCCTATTACTATCCCTATTACTCTTACTATCCCCATTATCACTATTATCGGGATGGCAGGTATTATTATGGCCCCAGAGGTCCCTGGGCCTGGAACGGCGCCCACTATCGCCCCGGTATGCGGTATGCTCCCGGCCATTATTACGGACCCCGTAACAGTTATGCTTACCGCCCGGCTATGAGACCTGGGGGAGCATATGCGAGACCTGGAGTTGGTCTAAGACCTGGCGGACGTCCTGCTGCATCCTATTCCAATTCCCGTCCCGGTTATTCATCACATACCATGACCCGGAGAGGTGGTTTTGGAAATTCAGGAAGCCATAGCTTTGGATCTGCCAGAGGATAGCAATAAGTTGCCTGAACGGAAAAGGCACGAAGACTGCTTATTGCGGGAGTGGGGTTCTTAATTGCAATTTTTCCGGATCAGCTCCGGTGCTTCAGGAGAACCCAGTTCCAGAGCTTTGTTGATATCCAGACATCCGTTAAATTTTTGACCTGCCATCATTTTAGCCAGCCCTCTGTTGATATACGCTTTTGAATCTTTAGGATTCAAATTGATCGCCTGATCAAAATCCGGTATGGCCCCATCACTGTCCAGCAATTTCATTTTGGCAGTACCCCGGTTAAAATAAGCATTGCCTTTTAATGGATTCATGCTGATTGCCTGGGTATAATCCGCTATTGCTCCCCGGTTATCATGCATTCGGTATTTGGCAAAACCCCTGTTGTTATAAGCATCTGCATAGGCAGGATTTATGGCAATGGACTTGGTAAGATCTTTGATAGCTCCTTCATAATCATCCAGTGCAAGCTGAGCCAAACCTCTTTTATAGTAAGGTTCTGCAACACCCGAATCCAGTTCAATGGCCTTACTTTCATCGGCAATGACGCCCACATAATCCTTCAAATCATTTTTTGCATTTCCACGACTTACATACATTTTCGGGTCTTTCGGATTTAGAGCAATGGCCTTGTTATAGTCATCAATCGCTCCATGTATATCGCTGAGACTATATTTTGCTGCGCCCCTGTTTTTATACGCCTCTGCATAGGCCCCATCCAGCTCAATGGCTTTCGAAAAATCTATAATGGCACCCTGAAACTCGCGCATATCATTCCTTGCCAGTCCTCTTCCGTTATATGCTTTTGCATCCTTCGGGTTTTGTTTTATCGTTTTGCTGAAGTCGGCTATAGCCCCTCCGGTACAATATTTATTCAGTAATGACAATGCCGATTTCTCGCCCAGATCTTTTGCCTTGTTAAAATCCAGACAGGCACTATCCCTTTGCCCCGCAACTATTTTTGTCATTCCCCTGCCGGCATATGCCATTCCTGATTTGGGATTGCATTTCAATGCCAATGCATAATCAGATTTTGCACCGGCATAATCCTGAAGATCTGTTTTTAAATGTGCCCTGTTACAGTATGCATCCAGGTAAGCGGCGTTAAGTTCAATTGCTTTTGAATAATCAGTCATGGCGGCCAAATAATTTCTGCTGGTTTCTTCTGCAATACCCCGGTAGTTATACGCAGCAACCATATCCGGTTTAAGTTCCACCACTTTATTAAAGTCGGCAAGAGCATCATCATAATCCATCACCCCTATCCTGGCCACTCCCCTGTTATAATATGCTTCCGGAAAGGATGGATTGATTACGATGGCCTTCATATAATCGGCCATGGCTCCGCTATTGTCTTTTAATCCTGCCTTTGCCTGTCCGCGATTGTTATATGCTTCGGCATCATCGGGCTTCAGTTCTATTGCTTTTGAAAAATCGGCCAATGCTCCTTTCAGATCCGGAAGCTGAACCTTCGCATTTCCACGGTCATTATAAGCTTCTGCACTACCTGGTTGCACCTGTATGGCCAATGAATAGTCGGCTATGGCCCCTTTAAAATCATGCAGATTGTGTTTTGCTAATCCTCTGCCGATATACGCATTCGCATTTTTGGGATTCAACGTAATGGCTTTGCTATAGTCGAGCAAGGCGCCTTTATAGTCCTGCTCCAATACTTTGGCATTTCCTTTTTTTACGCATTCATCGCTCGACTGTCCATACACGTTCAAAAATGACAACAACAGAAAAAGAAAAAAGAAACTATTTTTCATACCCGTAATTTGAACCGGAAATTTAGGTTATTCTTTTAAAGAATGGAAAAAGAAAAGAGGGCGAATTTCTTCTTTTATGTCGAAAGGGCTCCTATTTTAAACCCTACAACCAACACATCATCTCTTTGGCGGGTTTCGCCTTTCCAGAAATCTACCTCATCGTACACAAATATCTTCTAAATGCCAGTGATTCTTCATAACCCTGTTCATTATTTTCTTGTTCGGGCAAACACAATATGCTTCTTCGTTCGTTTATTTGCAATATGATAAGACACATTTTAGCCACCCTCCTGTGCCTCTCCTCTTTTCTGGCCTCTGCTCAGAAAAAGACAGAGTTTTTTGATGAAGATCAGAAACATAAAAAAAGCGAAGAAAACTGGAAAAACGGGCTGCTCGACGGGAAGGCCACATATTGGTACGAAAACGGTTCGATTGCAAGAGAGGGTATATATAAAGACGACAAAGAGGATGGTAAATGGAAGTTTTATTATGAAGATGGAAAGCTGAAAGCAGAAGAGAACTATATATACGGGCTCAAAAGAGGCCGGTCCACATATTACTACAACAATGGCACAAAGGCTACGGAAGCATCCTTCAAACAAAATCTCCCTGACAGCACCTGGATCAGTTATCATAAAGACGGAAAAAAGAGGAGTGAAGAAACATACAAAGTTATTTTTGTTGATTACAAATGGGTATCGAAAAAGAATGGAAAATGGCTGTACTGGTTTGACAACGGCAATCCCGAGAGCGCCGGTATTTTCAAAAATGATACCCTGGAAGGCCCTTTTACGTCGTGGTACAAAAACGGGAATAAGGAAAAAGAAGGCAGCTATCTGAAAGGCAAGGAAAACGGACGCTGGAGTTACTGGTATGAAAACAGCAAACTGAAACAGGAAGCCGAATACCGGGATAGCCTTCAGTATATCTGGACAATGAATTCGCCGAAAGGCGAAAAAATAATTGAGAAAGGAAAAGGCCGGCTCGTAGTTACCTACGACAATGGCAACCCGAAAAGTGAAGGTAACTACAAAGACGGATTGCCCGATAGTGTCTGGCTTTTCCGTACCAAAGAAGGAAGAAAAGATTATGAATTGAATTATAAACTGGGCAGGAAAGAAGGAAAAACCGATTACTGGAATGAAGAAGGTAAACTGAGCCTAACCGGGTTTTACAGCAACGATAAAAAATCAGGTACCTGGACCTGGTTTAGCAAAGATGGTATCAAAAAAATTGAGGGCCCATTTGTAAATGATCAAAGAGAAGGCAAATGGCATTATTGGTTTGACAGCGGGAACCCGGAATCGGAAGGTTTTTATCATCAGGAAAAGCAGGACAGCCTCTGGACCTACTGGTATGAAAATAAACAAAAGTGGAAAGAAGGATCTTTTAAAGACGATTTAAAAAACGGACATTGGACATTCTGGTTCGAAAGCGGGCAGAAACTACAGGAAGGTGATTTTATTAAAAACAGAGAAACCGGTCTTTGGACTGCGTGGTATGCAAATGGAAACAAAAAAGATGAGGGCACATTTGTGAACGGCTTTATGGATGGCAGCTGGAAAGGGTGGTATGAAAACGGACAACAAAACTACGACGGCACTTATCGCAACAGTCTACGGGAAGGGCAATGGAGTTTTTGGTATGAAAATGCCAAACCCAGTGAAGCCGGAACCTTTGCTGATGGCCGCCGCAAAGGACATTGGGTTTTCTGGACTGAAAACGGAACCAAAGACAGGGAAGGGAATTATAAATTTGAAAAACCGGATGGCAAATGGACCTACTATTACCCCGAAGGAATGGTTTTCAGGAAGGAAGGTTATAAAGTAGGAAAGCTAAGCGGGAAAAGTTCCTCCTGGTATAAAGAAGGTACTATCATGAGCGAACAGAGTTATAAGATAATCATAGAAAAAGAAAAGATAGCTACAAAAAATAACGGAAAAGAGGTTTTCAAGAAACGCGAAATCAGTGTACCGGATGGTACCTGGAAATATTATGGCAGCAATGGTGAAGTGATGTCAACGATTGTGTACAAGAAAGGGAAAAAGATTTCAAGTACCCGATAAGTTACCTTTCTTAGGGAGGGTCAAAAAGACTGCCAGGGGTTAAACAGTGCGGTTAGCGACGTACGCCTCCTTGACGAATCCCATCAGTGGATGAATTCTGTGGCTTTTCGGGTTTTCTTTGCTTACCCGATCCGGAGCTGAATTTCCATGTCAGGACAACCAAACCCAGAATAGCTACTACACTGCCTACCACTTCCAAAATGGTATTCATTTTTTCCTTCTGCTGATTTTCTTCGTTTTCAGCGGCATCTGCCTTTGCTTTGGTGATTGAGTCCTGCATAGCAGTGTTTCTGGATGCGGCAGCAGCAACAGAGTCCTGTGCCGGTGTTGCCGTGAGTATTAAGCCTTGCCCCATCAGCAAACAAAAAAGAAGAGCAAAGCTCAGCTTTCTGGATGATAAGCGAAGGTATACGAACAATTTATGATCGTGATTCATGTTGCTGGTTTTTATGTAGTTACTGATATAATCCAAAAATGAAAAAAGGATACGCGGATGTTCTTTTCCTTTTCTGCTTTAGGCTGGGGAAGGGATTCTCCTAAAAATATGCCAGAAAGCCAATCAACACTACTCGAAAGATAATCCGGGATATTCGCCTCCATCTGCCTCCTCCTAATCTATCCCACTAATTCAATTGGTAACCCAATTATGAATATTCATCTCAAATATACCTAATTCTGTCGACAATACAATGACTTATCCCATATTTTTATGAACAGGTATTATTTGGTGATTCCGCTAAATCATATTATATTTGCAAGGATTATTAAAAAAAGGATTTAAAGAGGGGACGGAGTCCCCTCTTTTATTTGCAGGATTTTGCTATGATTTTGGAAGACACGATTGTGAAGCTGGTAAACGAAAAGCTGGAGGGTTCAGGAAAGTTCCTCGTGGAAGTCCGTGTAAGACCGTCTAACAAAATCCATGTTTTTTTTGATGATGAAAACAAAGGGCTCGCAGTTGCCGACTGTGTAGAACTGAGCAAGTATATTGAAAGCAATCTGGATCGGGATAAAGAAGATTTTGAACTGGAAGTAAGCTCACCCGGGCTGGATCAACCCCTGCTTGTATACAAACAATATATCAAAACCATTGGTAAACAAGTCAATGTATTGCTCAAAAAAGGAGAGAAGCATACCGGTAAACTGGTAGCCGTGACAGAACAAGAAATCAGCATTGAAAAAACCACCCGCGAACGCAGGGATCCTGCAAAAAAGAAACGGGAATTGGTAGTAGAAAATATAACTGTTCAATTTCCGGAAATAAAAGAAACCCGGAGAGTAGTTTCGTTTAATTAAAAACCAATAATCTGTTTATAAAAATGGAAAAGATCAATCTCGTTGAATCCTTTTCGGAATTCAAAGATGTGAAGAACATCGACCGGGCGACCCTCATGAGCATTATTGAAGATGTGTTCAGGAGCCTTATCAAGAAACGGTTTGAAAGCGATGAAAACTTTGATATCATTGTCAATCCCGACCGTGGAGATCTGGAGATCTGGCGCAACCGTACGATTGTGGATGATGAATTTGCAGAAGACAGTTTTGAATATAACGAGAACCGTCATATCAGTCTTAATGCCGCACGTAAAATAGAACCCGACTTCGAAATAGGGGAAGAAGTAACAGATCAGATGAGCCTGGAAGATTTCGGCCGTCGTTCTGTACTTGCCATCCGTCAGAATCTGGTATCACGTATCCTGGATCTTGAAAAAGACAGTCTTTATAAAAAATACAAAGACCGTGTGGGTGATATCATTACCGGTGAAGTTTATCAGACCTGGAAAAAAGAAACGCTTATTCTGGATGATGAAGGCAATGAACTTATTCTTCCAAAATCCGAACAAATTCCTTCCGATTTCTTCAAAAAAGGAGATGCAGTAAGAGCTGTTGTAGCAAGAGTGGAGATGAAAAACAACTCTCCGGTTATTATCCTGTCACGTACCTCTCCTGTATTCCTTGAAAAACTATTTGAACAGGAAGTTCCGGAAGTATTCGATGGCCTTATCACAATCAAGAAGATTGTACGTGAGCCTGGAGAACGTGCCAAAGTAGCGGTAGAATCGTATGACGACCGTATTGATCCTGTTGGAGCATGCGTAGGTATGAAAGGATCCCGTATTCATGGTATTGTTCGCGAATTACGGAATGAAAATATCGATGTGATCAATTTCACAAACAATTCTCAGTTGTTTATTTCCCGTGCATTGAGTCCGGCCAAAATCACATCTATCAAAATTGATGATGAAACGAAAAGGGCCGATGTATATCTCAAGCCCGATCAGGTTTCATTGGCGATCGGTAAAGGCGGACATAATATCAAACTCGCCGGTAAGCTGACCGGATATGAAATTGATGTATACCGTGATACGCATGAAGATAACGAGGATGTGGATCTGGAAGAATTTGCGGATGAAATTGAAAGCTGGATCATTGATGCCTTGAAAGGTATCGGATGTGATACCGCTAAAAGTGTATTGGAAATTACCAGTGAAGAATTGGTGAAACGTACAGACCTGGAAGCGGAAACGATTGATGAGGTGAGAAGAATACTCCGCTCAGAGTTTGAATAACACCTTTCCCTGTCAAATACTCCGGCCTGGCCGGAGCTGGGAATACAAGGGTGAAATGAATTATTTTTATAAGATAATATGTCAGAAACAGAAAAAACGATCCGCTTAAGTAAGGTGAAAGCCGAACTAAGTGTCCCACCCGACAGGATGATTTCATTCCTTCAGGCCAAGGGCTTCCAAATGGACAGCAACCCGAACCAGAAGATTTCAGAGGATATGTACATCCTGTTACAAAGGGAATTTGCGCCCGAAAGAGAGATGAAGGAGGAGGCCAAAACCTTGAACCTGACATCCAAGATCAAAAAAGAAACCATCACGATCGAGGATGATTACAAAGCAGGGGAAGGCCGTAAAGAACGGGAAGAAGAAACCGTAATGATCAAAGACCTCAATAAAGGGGTTAATATGGGTCAGTCTCGTACTGCTGAAAAAGAGCCCGTAGAAAAAGAGGTTGTTAAGGAGAAAGAGAAAGAAGCTGTAAAAGAACCGGAAAAAGAAAAGGAAAAGGAAGAAGATGTTGTAAAGGCAAAAAGCGATTCGACGGTTTCTGTAAAAGTGGTTTCAAAAATTGATCTTGATTCTATCAACAGCAAGACAAAACCGGACAAGAAAACAAAGGCTGCCAAAGAAAAAGAAGAAAAAGAAAAAAACGTTAAGAAAGAAGAAAAAACAAAAGAGAAAGGCAAAGAAAAAGAAACTCCGGTACCTCCTGTAACAGAAGTGGTAGCTGAAGAAACAGCTCCGGTAATAGAGCCAGAAAAAGAAATACTTCCGGAAGAGAAAGCAGAGAAATCTGTTGTAAAGGAAGAGGAACTTTACCGTCGCCCGGTTGAAAAACTTGGTGGACCCAAGATTATGGGCAAAATTGAACTGCCTGTTGAACCGGACAAGAAAAAACCGATTGCTTCTTCCTCATCAGGATTTGAAGGTGGTAAAGGAAAAAAGAAACGTAAACGTATTCCTTCGGCAAATGAAACAGCCGCTCCTTCTTCTACGGATAATAAATTCAAGCCCGGACAAAGCGGAGCCGGTCGCACCAATACCAAACCCGGAACCCGCTCTACTCCCCGTCATGAACTGACAGATGTTGAAATCCAGGCACAGATTAAAGAAACGCTGGCCCGCCTGAGCGGTAATACCGGTAAATCAAAAGCTGCCAAATACAGAAAAGAAAAGCGATCCCTTGTAAGCCAGAAAATGGCTGAAGAAGTGGAAAGACAGGAATTGGAAAAGAGTGTGCTTAAAGTAACCGAATTCGTTTCTGCCAGTCAGCTGGCCAGTATGATGAATTTACCGGTTACCCAGATCATCTCCACCTGTATGAGTCTTGGAATGTTTGTTTCCATCAATCAACGTCTGGATGCGGAAACAATCAATATCGTTGCTGAAGAATTCGGATTCAAAGTGGAATTTGTTAGTGTGGAAGTGCAGGAAGCTATACGCGATGAAGTAGATACTCCCGAACAACTTATCACCCGTCCTCCTATTGTTACTGTGATGGGACACGTTGACCATGGTAAAACATCGTTGCTTGACTATATCCGTGATGCGAATGTAATTGCCGGTGAAGCCGGTGGTATCACCCAGCACATCGGAGCTTACCGTGTAACACTGGAAAACGGAAAAGATATCACCTTCCTGGATACTCCCGGTCACGAAGCATTTACGGCCATGCGTGCACGCGGTGCCAAAGTAACCGATGTAGCCATTATCGTAATTGCTGCTGACGACAGTGTGATGCCTCAAACAAAAGAAGCAATCAACCACGCACAGGCAGCTGGTGTTCCGATGGTATTCGCCATTAATAAAATTGATAAACCCGGAGCCAATCCCGACAATATCCGTCAGGCTCTTGCTCAGTTAAATATTTTGGTAGAAGAATGGGGCGGTAAATTCCAGTGTCAGGAAATTTCTGCAAAGAAAGGTACCGGTATCAAAGAACTTCTTGATAAGGTATTGCTCGAAGCAGAAATACTGGATCTGAAAGCAAACCCCGACCGGAATGCTGCCGGAACCATTATTGAATCTACTCTGGACAAAGGACGTGGTTATACATCCACCATCCTGGTTGAAAAAGGTACGCTACATGTAGGTGATGTGATATTGGCAGGCTGCTACAGCGGTCGTGTAAAAGCAATGCAAAACGAACGCGGAACTGCCGTTAAAGATTCCGGTCCGGCAATGCCAGTACAGATCCTTGGACTTAACGGGGCCCCGCAAGCCGGTGACACATTCCATGTAATGGATGATGAACGGGAAGCGCGTGAAATTGCAACCAAAAGACTTCAGTTGCAGCGTGAACAGGGTATCCGTACACAAAAACACATTACACTCGATGAAATCGGACGCCGTTTGGCAATAGGTGATTTCAAAGAACTGAATATTATTGTTAAAGGTGACGTGGATGGTTCTATTGAAGCATTAACGGATTCTTTACAGAAACTGTCGAGCGAGAAAATTGTGGTTAACATTATCCACAAATCGGTAGGTGCTATTACAGAAAGTGATGTGCTTCTGGCTTCTGCATCCAATGCAATCATTGTCGGATTCCAGGTACGTCCTTCACCTTCTGCAAGACGACTGGCCGAGACCGAGCAGATTGATATCCGCCTCTACTCTATTATCTATGATGCCATCAATGAAGTAAAAGCTGCGATGGAAGGAATGCTGGCCCCTGAATTTGAAGAAAAGATTGTTTGCAACATCGAAATCAGGGAAGTATTCGTAATTACCAAAGTGGGTACGATTGCTGGTTGTATGGTTCTGGATGGAAAAATTACCCGCAATACCAAGGTGCGTATCATACGCGATGGTATTGTAATTCATACCGGTTCACTGGGATCTCTCAAACGTTTCAAAGACGATGTGAAAGAAGTGAATCAGGGCTTTGAGTGCGGATTAAATATTCAGGGATTTCAGGATATTAAAGTCGGCGATATTGTTGAAGGATACGATATGGTGGAAATCAAAGCTAAGCTTTAAAAATAGCGGCAGGCGCAGGAAGCAGTTAGGACAAATATCTTGACTGTCTAGTGCAGCTGCCTCCTGCCGCTGTTTATTTATCCTTTGGAGTATCTTCTTTCCTTACCGTCAGATCAGGGTAATCGATCTTCATTTCCACAATAAAGGCATTCGGAAAATCGGCCTGTATTTGTTTAAATACACGATAAGCATCCAGACGGGTGCGGTAATTTCCAACTGTTATCGAAAAATTGGGAGTATCATAATCCATGTAAGCCGGAATATCCGGGTATTTCTGACAAAACTTGGCTTTTACATCATTGGCTTTTGCCTTTTCCGCCCCAAAATGAATCTTTACCCGATAACCTTTGAGATTTTTTATTCCTATCGCTTTACGCTTATCAAGCAATGAAAACAAGGCTGGATCTGCCTTAACAGAGGCCTGAGCTGAGTCTGCAGCTGTTTGTGCCCGGATACCCGGTGCCAATAATACAACTCCAGCCAAGTACACGAACACAATAATCTTCTGCATGCTGCAAAGTTAGAAATTATATTCCGTTTAGATGATCAGCCATTTTCGACTGACTAACACCCTCCTTTTAATGCCAAAATTTACAAGACGTTAGCCTTCTTATTTAGAATCGTTATAAATTGATTTTCGTGTAAAATTTTCCAACCTGATTTGAATCAGGTTATCACCTTTCTTATAAATTTGTCCCGCGTTAAAATTAGAGGATTAGACCTAGATTCGACTTCTTAATATCCAAAATATGCGTAAATCGTACCCTGAACCCCAAAGGCGCGCCTTTGTTTTCTTGCGTTTATTAATTCTTTCCCTCTTTTTCCTCAACATTCAACAAGCACAAGCCTCTGATGGCAAAGCCCTTTTCCAGGCAAATTGTACTTCTTGCCATAAAGCGACAGAAGCAAAGCTTGTAGGTCCGGGTCTGAAAGGTGTAAAAGATCGTATTCCTGCGGGAGACTGGGTGTATAACTGGGTTCACAACTCAGCTGCCGTCCTGAAATCCGGTGATTCTTATGCCAAAAAGATTTTTGATGAGAATGGCGGAGCTTCCATGACCGTATTTCCTCAGCTTAGCAAAGAAGATATTGATGCGATCATCGCCTATGTTAACCCGGGTGTTGCAGGTCCGGTAGCGACTACTGGTCCAACCGGACCAACAGGAGAAAAGCCGGTTACACAAGGTATCGACCCGCTGTGGGTATTGCTGATTGCAGTAGGTATTCTTCTGATCCTGACCCTTGTGCTGCGTTCCACCAAACGCAGTCTTAAAAATGTAGTGAATGAAAAACAAGGCCTTCCTGCTGAGCCCGATCGTGGTGTCTGGGAATCCTTCAAATACTGGTGCGAGCATAACAAACGGGTGGTAGCCGTTATCATCCTTTATTTTGTTTGTGTAGGGGTGAAAACCTGTTGGTATAGCCTTAAAGATATTGGTGTATATGGCGGAACCAGTTTTGCCAATAAATTTGATGTAGGTATAGACCAGGATTACCATCCTTCCCAACCTATTAATTTCTCTCACAAAATTCACGCTGGCGACAATGGTATACAGTGTGTATACTGTCACAGCGGTGCTGAAAAATCTAAAACTGCCGGTGTACCTTCTGTTAACATCTGTATGAACTGTCACAAAGGTATTTCCGAAACTGCCAACCCGGGCAGTAAGGAAGAAATTGCAAAAATATATGCTGCTGCGGGCTGGGATCCTGCCAAGGCTGCTTATACCGGTAATACCAAACCACTGGTATGGAATAAGGTGCATGTACTTCCCGACTTCGTTTTCTTCCCACACAGTCAGCACGTAATGGTTGGTAAAGTAGAATGTGAAACCTGTCATGGTAATGTAAAAGAGATGACTACTGTAAAACAGTTCTCTCCGCTTACTATGGGATGGTGTATCGACTGTCACCGTACTACGGAAGTTAAAATGGACGGAAATCCTTACTATGAAAAACTGCATGCCGCACTGAAAGCAAAATACGGCAAACAGCCAATCACAGTAGCTAAAATGGGCGGCTTGGATTGCGCCAAGTGCCACTATTAATCAGAATTTTCAGGGACGTTCGAATAGAACCCCTCATCAATAAGCAATGATTCCTATGGGTAACTCAAAGAAATACTGGAAAGGTTTAGACGAACTGAACGAAAATCCCGCCTTCTTAAAACAGCGCGAGAATGAGTTCAACGAGTATGTTCCTGTGGACAAGTTCCTGGCAGACAATAAAGTCATGGAAGAATCGTCTACCAGCCGTCGTGACTTTTTGAAATTCCTCGGCTTCAGCGTAACTGCTGCTACCCTGGCTGCCTGTGAAACTCCCGTAACCAAAGTGGCCCCTTATGTTTTCAAACCGGAAGAAATTACTCCCGGTATGGCCAACTGGTATGCCACTACTTATTTCGATGGTCATGATTACGCCAGCATTCTGGTAAAAACAAGAGAAGGCCGCCCGATTAAAATCGAAGGCAATACCTTGTCCAAAATAAGTATGGGAGGAGTCAGTGCACGTGTTCAGGCTTCTCTTCTTTCTCTTTATGACAGTGACAGGTTCTATGGTCCTCAAGATTCAAAAGGAGCCATGATGACCTGGGAAAAAGCAGATGCGGCAGCAAAGTCAGGAATTGAGAATGCAGTAAATGCAAAGAAAGAGGTGGTTGTACTTAGTTCCACCATCATCAGCCCTACTACCAAAGCAGCCCTTGCTGAGTTAACTGCAAAATATAATGCCAAACATGTTTCTTATGATGCTATCTCCTACTCCGGTATGATGATGGCGAATAAGAACACGTTCGGAACAGCTACTCTGCCAACTTATCATTTCGATAAGGCGAATGTCATTGTGAGCTTCGGAGCCGACTTCCTTGTTAACTGGATCAGTCCTGTAGAGCATGCCAAACAGTATGCTATTACCCGCAGAGTAGGAAAAGAGAAGAAAGAAATGTCGAAACACGTACATTTCGAAACCATCCTTTCCACTACCGGTTCTAATGCCGATGAACGTCATCCTATCAAGCCTTCTGAAATGGGAGCTTATATGGTGGCTATCTATAATAAAGTAAGCGGATCGGCCCTGCCGGTTGGAGCTAAAGTAGATGAGCATATCGTTGAAGAAACCGCTAAATGGCTTGGTGAGAATAAAGGAAAATCGATTGTTGTTTGCGGATCAAATGATGTAAACCTGCAACTCATCTCCAATGGTATCAACCAGGCGCTGGGTAACTACGGAACTACTGTTGATATCCACACACCTGACTATACCAAACAAGGTAATGACGAAGAGTTTGTAAAGCTGGTTGAGAATATGCGCTCCGGAAGTGTAGGTGCTATCATTCTTTACAATTGCAATCCTGCGTATACGACACCTGCAAAACTGAAATTTGCGGAAGCTCTTTCCAAGGTATCTTACAAAATTTCCCTGGCCAGCCGCTCCGATGAAACGACTGCGTTGTGCGATCTGATCTGTCCGGATCATAACTACCTGGAATCATGGAACGATCATAACCCGCGTAAAGGTTGTTACAGCTTACAACAGCCTACTATCAGCCCGCTTTTTGTAAAGACTAAAAATTACGACGGTACCCGTCAGGCTCAGCAAAGTATCCTTACCTGGGCTGGTAATCAAACAGACTATCATGCTTTCCTGACAAACAATTGGAAAACAATGTTCAATAATGCAGGCGATCCGCTTACATTCTGGAACCAGAGTCTGCATGACGGAACCATCTGTATAGAAGGTGTTGCTGCTGCTGAAGAAAAGAAAGAAGAAAAAAAGAACGACAAGCATGATATGCATAAAGCCGGCGCAGTGCCGGTTGCAGGAAAAAAAGAAGAAAAGAAAGAGGAAGAAGAAAGTGGCTCGAAAATAGATCTTAGTGCTGCCGCATCGGCCATAGCTGCCATGAAAGGCAAAGAAACTGAAGTGGTGTTCTATGAATCCACTGCACTGGGAAGCGGAACCCTTGCCAACCTGCCATGGTTACAGGAATTACCTGATCCTATCACAAAAATTACCTGGGACAATTGTATTACCATGAACCCTGAAGATATGAAGGGTAAATACAATGTACTGGAGCGTTTTGACCAATTAGAAGATGAACCTGATACAGCTCTTGTTACGATTGACGGAGTAGCACTGGAAGCTCTTCCTGTGTTTCCTCAGCCAGGACAGGCACTTGGAACAATTGGTATTGCATTGGGTTATGGACGTTCCAACTCCGGTAAATGTGCCAATGGAGTGGGCGTAAACGTATATAAAGCTGTTCAGTGGGTTAACAACAGCATGCAATATACCACTTCGGTAACGAGCATGGAAAAAGGCAAAGACACACACCCTATTGCCTGTACCCAGACACACCATACCATGATGGGGCGTCCGGTAGTAAAAGAGACTTCTCTTATGGCCTGGATGAAAGATCCTGCTGCCGGTAATGAACATGAAACTGTTTTACATAAAGGAAAAGATACAGATCCGCTGGAAGTAAACCTCTGGCAAAGCTTCGATCGCCCTGGCCACTCCTGGGGTATGGCGATAGATCTGAATACCTGTATCGGATGTGCAGCTTGTGTAGTTGCATGTAATGTAGAAAATAACATTCCGGTTGTCGGCAAAAATGAAGTACGCCGCAGCCGCGAAATGCACTGGATTCGTATCGATCGCTATTATACCAGCGATATGAGCAAAGCCAAAGGCAAGAAAGAACACCTGGGCAAAATTGATACATACCGCAAAATGGAACATGCGGCTACATCCAACCCACGTGTATTCTTCCAGCCATTGATGTGTCAGCATTGTAATCATGCTCCTTGCGAAACGGTTTGTCCGGTACTTGCTACCAGCCACAGCAATGAAGGTTTGAATATGATGACTTACAACCGCTGTGTAGGAACGCGTTACTGCGCTAATAACTGTCCGTTTAAAGTTCGTCGTTTCAACTGGTTCAACTATACCGGGAATAAAGATTTTGCTGAAGTGAATCCTGCAATGGATGATATCGGACGTATGGTACTGAATCCGGATGTAGTAGTACGGTCACGCGGGGTTATGGAAAAATGCTCCATGTGTGTACAACGTATTCAGGCAGGCAAACTGGAAGCTAAAAAAGCGGGACAGAAATTGAAAGACGGTGCTATTCAAACAGCATGCTCTCAATCTTGTCCTACCAATGCCATCATTTTCGGTGACATGAACGATTCGGAAAGCGAATTATCCAAATGGCTGGCCGATCCACGTAACTACCGCATGCTGGAAGAAACAGGCATTCGTCCAGGAGTAGGATATCTTACCAAAGTGCGTAATACCGAGGTAGAAGTGGAAGAAGAAGAAGGTGGTAAGGAAGAAAAAGCCGAAGGCAAAGAAGAAAAGAAAGAAGAAAAAGCTCATTCATAATTACAGATTATGCAACACGAAAGTGCCATCAGAGACCCCCTCATTTTAGGACACCGTACCTATCATGACATTACCGAAGACATAGCCAGACCAATTGAAGGCCGTGCCAATAAATACTGGTACCTGGTTTTTACAATTGCTGTATGCGCCTTTACATGGGGTATAGGTTGTTTATGTTACACACTGGGTACCGGTATCGGAGCCTGGGGTGCTAACAAAACAGTAGGCTGGGCCTGGGATATCACCAATTTCGTTTGGTGGATCGGTATCGGTCACGCCGGAACCCTGATCTCGGCTGTACTTCTTTTATTCCGTCAGAAATGGAGAATGGCTATTAACCGTTCTGCTGAAGCCATGACCATCTTTGCGGTTATGTGTGCTGCCATTTTCGTTACCATGCACACCGGTCGTCCATGGCTCGATTACTGGCTCTTCCCACATGCCAACCAGTTTGGTTCACTCTGGGTGAACTTTAACTCCCCTTTGCTTTGGGACGTGTTTGCTGTATCTACTTACTTCTCTATCTCCTGTGTATTCTGGTATACCGGTTTGATTCCTGACTTTGCTACGATCCGTGACAGAGCTGTTAAGCCGATGTCAAAGAAAATTTACAAATTCCTTTCTTTCGGTTGGAGCGGACGTGCTAAGGACTGGACTCGTTTTGAAGAGGTATCACTGGTACTTGCCGGACTTTCTACACCGCTTGTATTCTCCGTTCACTCGATTGTATCCATGGACTTTGCTACTTCCATCGTTCCGGGTTGGCATACTACTATCTTCCCTCCTTATTTCGTTGCCGGTGCTATCTTCTCCGGGTTTGCAATGGTGGAAACACTCCTTCTCATTTGCCGTAAGGTGTTGAGCATGGAACAATACATCACGGTAAAACATATGGAATATATGAATATTGTAATCATCCTTACCGGTTCTATGGTAGGTGTTGCTTACCTCAGCGAGTTGTTTATCTCCTGGTATTCCGGTGTTGAATATGAAGCCTATGCATTCCTGAACCGCGCCACAGGGCCTTATTGGTGGAGCTATGCAGGTATGATGACCTGTAACGTAATCAGTCCTCAGCTATATTGGTTCAAGAAAATACGTACCAGTCTTACTGCAACCTTTATTCTTTCTATCGTAGTTAATATCGGTATGTGGTTTGAGCGTTTCGTAATTATCGTAACCTCTCTGCACCGCGATTATATCCCATCCAGCTGGACTATGTATCACCCAACCTGGATTGAGATCGGCATCTTTACCGGAACAATCGGTATGTTCTTTACCTTCTTCCTGCTTTTTGCCAGGGTTTTCCCGGTAATCGCATTGAATGAATTGAAAACAATCCTGAAACTTTCAGGAGAAAGCTATAAAAAAGAAGCGGCAGCACATGCTGCTCATCATTGATCATCAGTTTAACAGGAATACGCAATTATGAGCGAAAAAGCAATTATTTACGGTCTTTATAAAGACGAGGAAAAACTGAAAGAAGGAGCACAGCTGCTTCGTTCTGCCCGTATCCGGGTGAAAGAAGTTTTCTCCCCATTTCCAATCCACGGTATTGATCCGATCATTGGTATCGACCGGACCTGGATTTCCATTTGCTCTTTTATCTATGGTATAACAGGAATGTCTTTGGCATTGCTGATGACCTGGTATATGATGGTGAGCGACTGGCCAACGGATATTGGTGGTAAACCCAGTTTCCACTTTTATACTGCACTTCCAGCATTTATTCCGGTAACATTTGAATCTACCGTTTTCTGTGCCGGTCATGGTATGGCAATTACTTTTTTCCTGCGTAGCTGGATTCTTCCAGGTGTATCACCCAAAAATCCTGACCCACGTACAACAGATGATATGTTCTGTATGGAAATAGAATCACGTATGGAAGATCAGGCACGTATTGTTGATATGCTTCGTTCCAGCGGTGCTGTGGAAGTGAATGTTAAATAAGGCAAAGACAATTTCTACCTATGAAGCTAAAAATAAAATATGTTGTTCTCGGTTCAATGGCCCTGGCTGCGATGAGTTTCTTCGCTTCCTGCGACAAGATGGACCCCAACAGCCCTGGTGTGGAATACATGCCTGATATGTACCGTTCTCCTTCGTATGAAACAAATGCAATGACAACCTTTCTGGGCGATTCGGTTATGGCCAACCGCCTTCCGGTTCCGGGTACCATTGCAAGAGGATATATGCCTTATACGCTGACTAACGACTCTACCGGCTACGGACTGGCTGGCAGAACCCTTCATAACCCGCTGCCTAATACACCTCAGATTGTGGAAGAAGGAAAAGTGATTTATGGAAAATTCTGTATCCATTGTCATGGTGCTACCGGACAAGGAGATGGTAAAGTGGGTATCAAACTGGGTGGTATGCCACATTATGATGATGCCGCACACAAAGATTTGCCGGAAGGAAAAATGTTCCATTCCATTACTTACGGAAAAAATCTGATGGGCTCTCATGCTTCTCAGTTAAGTGTTGAAGACCGTTGGAAAGTAATTCGTTTTGTACAGACATTACAAGGTAAAAAAGCAGAAGCTTCTGCTGCTGCAGATAGTACTGCAGGCAAGGCTAAACCTGCCGGCAAACCTGTTAAAGCTGGCAAACAACCTAAATAATATTTTAAAGCATCTCTTTCTATGGATACAAACGGAATGAATTTAACGTATACGCTTAGCTCTAAAACAAAAAGGATTTGTCAGATCCTTATTGGTGTGGGACTATTGTTTACCGTTATCGGTATTTTCAAACATGAACAAACAGCTATTCAGGTACAACGTATCTGGTCCAATATCTGGGTGAACATTATGTTCTTCTTTGGTATCAGTTTGCTGGCTACATTCTTTTATGCTGTTCAGTATGCTGCAGAAGCGGCATGGGCTGTTACCTATAAAAGAATAATGGAGTCGGTGATGAAATTTTTACCTGTGGGAGCTGCTCTTGTTCTTGTCTATGGTATTCTTGGTGTTCTTCATGTACACCATACGTGGAAATGGATGGATCCTACCATCGTAGCCGGCGACAAAATGCTTCAGAACAAATCTGCATTCCTCAACCCTGCCATGTTTCTGGGTATGACCATTGTTTTTCTGGCTGTTTACTTTGCCTACCAGCGCTGGACCTGCAAAGCATCGATGGAAATTGATGCGAACGGAGATGGTGTATCGATGTGGAAAACCAACAAAACACGTGCTGCCGGTTTCCTGGTATTCTTCGGTTTCACCTCTGTAGTAGGTTCCTGGTTCTGGCTTATGTCAATTGATGCTCATTGGTTCTCTACACTTTTCGGTTGGTATGTATTTGCCGGACAGTGGGTAAGTGCCATTATTGTTTTTAACCTTATCGGGCTTCACCTGAAGAATAAAGGACAAGGTGAATTCATTAATGAAAGCCATCAGCATGACATGGGTAAGTGGATGTTTGCTATCAGTTTCTTATGGACTTATCTCTGGTTTTCTCAGTTCATGCTTATCTGGTATGCCAATCTTCCCGAAGAAGTTGGATATTACTTGGCCCGTTGGGATGACTACCGTGGCTTGCTGTGGACCATGTTCTTTGTCAACTTTGCTGTTCCAATGCTCATGCTGATGAGCCGTGATTCAAAACGCAACCGCACTTTTATTTTTATTGTAGGCTTCATTATTTTCTTCTTCCATTGGGTAGATACATTTATTATGATCATGCCAGGAACGATGGGCCAGGAAGGACATTTAGGCCTTATGGAAATCGGAATGTTCCTTTTGTCTTGCGGTGGTTTTGCTTGGTATGTACTAAGTCAGCTTGCAAAAGCTCCATTGCTCGTAAAAAATCACCCTTATATAGACGAATCCCTGCATTTTCACATTTAACTTTGAAAAGCGTTTAACAAAAAATTAGCGATATTATGGTTAAGTTACTGGTGTATTTAGCAATTGTCCTGTTGATTGTAGCTGTATCACAGCTGGCGAGAGTTTTCGAACTCGCTTCTGAGCTCAAAGGCGGACATAAAAACAAAGTGACCGAAAGAGACAACCGTAATATGGGACGGCTATTCCTCGTATATCTGGTAGCCTTCTTCGCTTTTATCCTTTGGCAGCTTTGTCATTATGGTCCTCTGTTGCTGCCTGAAGCAGCTTCTGAAAGCGGAAAAAAACTGGACTGGCTCTTTAACTTCAACATGGTTATCATTTTTGTCGTTTTTGTTATTACACATATCCTGTTGTTTTTCTTTGCTTTCAAATACTACGGACGTGATAACAACAGAGCCACATTTTTCCCCCATAATAATAAACTGGAGTTGATCTGGACTTCTGTTCCGGCTGCTGTACTGGCTGTAATTATATTCCTGGGATTGAAACTCTGGAGCGAAATCACTACCCCTGCTGATGACAAAAACTCCGATGTAATTGAGATTTATACCAAACAATTTGATTTTACGGTTCGTTACGCAGGTAATGATAATGTACTGGGTAAAGCTAATTACAAGCTGGTTGTAGGCGCCAATGTATTAGGACTGGATTCTGCTGATGTTGCAGGACATGACGACAAAATCGTAAAAGGAGAACTTCACCTTCCTGTATATGGAGAGAAAGATACCCGCGAAGTCAGCTTTAAGATCCGTTCTCAGGATGTAATCCATTCTGTTTATTTCCCTTATCACCGTGCTCAGATGAACTCTGTTCCGGGTATGACTACCCTGATTCACTTCAAACCGACCATCACCACGGCGGAGATGCGTAAGAAACTGAAGAATGATAAGTTCGATTATTACATCGTTTGCAATAAAATATGCGGAACCAGTCACTATGCCATGAAACTGCTTGTGATTGCCGAAACGCCTGAAGAATACAAAGCCTGGCTTGCCAAACAACCTGAATTTATGCCGGCAGCAAGTGCTGCAGCACCTACAGGGATGAAGACAGATGAGGCTCCGAAAGAGCAGAAAGGCTTGTAATACTTTATTGAACGAATTAAACATTATCAATTATGTCCATGGATATTCACGCTACACACGATCTTAACGATGCTCATGACGCACACCACGACCATGAGCACCATCATGAAGAGTCTTTCGTACAGAAATACATCTTCAGTATGGATCACAAAACCATTTCCCGTCAGTTTCTGATCACAGCTGTGATCATGGCTGTTGTTGGAATGATGATGTCGGTGATGTTTCGTCTTCAGCTGGCATGGCCTCATGAAGGTTTTGCGCTGACCAATTTTATCCTGGGCGATAAATGGGCGCCTAAAGGTGTGCTGGATCCGAACATGTATATGGCCTTGGTAACGCTCCACGGTACGATCATGGTATTTATGGTACTTACAGGCGGTTTGAGCGGAACATTCAGTAACCTGCTCATCCCTTACCAGATTGGAGCCCGTGATATGGCTTCCGGATTTTTGAACATGCTATCGTACTGGTTTTTCTTTGCATCCAGTTTGGTAATGCTTCTTTCCTGTTTTATTGAGTCAGGACCAGCATCAGGTGGTTGGACAGTTTATCCTCCGCTTTCTGCTGTTAAGGAATTTATGCCAGGCTCCGGTCTCGGTATGACGATGTGGCTTGTTTCCATGAGCTTGTTTATCGTTTCTTCCCTGCTGGGTGGTTTGAACTACATCATCACTGTTCTTAATTTCAGAACCAAGGGTATGTCCATGACCCGTCTGCCACTTACTATCTGGGCTTTCTTTATTACCGCTATCCTGGGTGTTCTTTCTTTCCCTGTACTTTTCTCAGCAGCCTTGTTACTTATCTTCGACAGAAGCTTCGGTACCAGTTTTTATCTGAGTGATATTATTGTAAACGGAGCTCCGCTGGAGCAAACAGGTGGAAGCCCAATTCTCTTCCAGCACTTATTCTGGTTCCTAGGTCACCCTGAAGTATATATCATTCTTTTACCTGCTCTGGGACTTGCATCCGAAATCATTTCCGTAAACTCACGTAAACCCATATTCGGTTACCGTGCCATGATCGGATCCATGCTGGCCATCGGTTTCCTCTCCTTCATTGTATGGGGTCACCATATGTTCATTACAGGTATGAATCCGTTCCTCGGTTCTGTGTTTGTATTCACAACACTGCTCATTGCGATTCCTTCGGCTGTAAAAGCATTTAACTATATCACCACCCTCTGGAAAGGAAATATTCAGTTCAATCCTGCCATGCTGTTTGCAATCGGACTTGTATCCACTTTTATCACGGGTGGTGTTACAGGTATCATTCTGGCCGACTCGGCTCTTGATATTCCTATTCACGATACTTATTTCGTAGTTGCCCACTTCCACATTGTAATGGGTCTCTCCGCTATCCTGGGTATGATCGGTGGTGTTTACCATTGGTTCCCTAAATTGTTCCTGCGCAAGATGAACAAGACAATGGGTCATATCCATTTCTGGCTCACGTTTGTAAGCGCTTATGGTGTATTCTTCCCGATGCACTTCCTGGGTCTTGCAGGTGTTCCCCGCAGGTATTACACCAACTCTGAAATCCCGATGTTTGACAACCTGGTTGACATCAACGTACTCATCACCTGCTTTGCTATCCTGGGTGCATTGGCACAATGTATTTTCCTGTTCAACTTCTTCTACAGCATGTTCCGTGGCGAGAAAGCAGAGCAGAATCCTTATCATTCCAACACTCTGGAGTGGACTACCCCGATGAAACATACACATGGTAACTGGCCAGGTGCATTGCCTGTTGTTCATCGCTGGCCTTATGATTACAGCAAACCAGGTGAAACGGATGACTATATTCCGCAAACCGTTCCGCTTCGCCCGGGTGAGGTGGATGGTGGCGGTCATCATTAACGATCCTGATTTGACATCAAGCTATTAATAAAAAAACCGTCTCCTCCAAGAGACGGTTTTTTTGTGCATTCATTTCCCTTTACCTTTGCATGTGTTTGCACGATCCTATATCAGCGTTTTCTTTCTCTTGTTGTTGCTGACAGGTGTTTCCATTATTCAGGCTCAGACACCTACTGAAGACACCTTACGCGCAGCACTCCGTTACAAACCCAAACCTTATATTGATTTCGGAGGTCGGAACTCCTTTGTACAAAACAGCAGAGCGGATATTTGGGGCATTAAATTCGGGATGTCATTTCATAAACGCGTCAGAGTTGGCCTGGGATATAATTTTATGAGCTCCGATCTCACCGCTCCCCTCTCTGTTACCGAAGCGGGAGGTGCCACACAAACCATTCAACAACATATGAAGATGAGGTATGGAGCCGCCTATTTCGAATATGTCTATTTCAAAAATAAGCACTGGGAATTCAGTATCCCCCTTCAATTGGGAGCAGGAGCATCGAAATATATGTATACCATTGCCAACCAGGAATTCAATAGAGACCGGGAATTGATTTTGTTGTATGAACCTATGGTACAAACAAGTTATTATATTTTTCCATGGCTGGGACTCGAGGCAGACGCCGGTATCCGCCTCATGATAAAAGGCAATTCTGAAATTGGGAAAAATTTTAACGGTCCTATGTATGCTTTTGGTGTATTTATTTCCTGGGATGCTTTGTATAAAACCCTCTTCCCCAATACAGCTCTGGCTAAAAAACTATGAGAATTCGACTACCTTTGTAAGTAACAGATGAACCCAAATATAGATCCGGAAAGCAGTCACCTGAGCTCTGCCGATAAAGAAGCGGAGAAAGCCCTTCGTCCCCTGGAGTTTGATGACTTCTCCGGACAGGATGCCGTGGTTGAAAATCTCCGCATTTTTGTTCAGGCAGCACGTCAACGGACGGAAGCCTTGGATCATGTGTTACTTCATGGCCCTCCGGGATTGGGTAAGACCACACTTGCCAATATCATTGCGCAGGAACTAAAGGTCAATATCCGTGTAACTTCCGGACCCGTGCTTGATAAGCCCGGTGATCTGGCCGGCCTGCTCACCAATCTGGAACCTTTTGATGTTTTGTTTATTGATGAGATACACCGGCTGAGTCCTGTGGTGGAAGAATATCTTTATTCTGCCATGGAAGACTACCGCATCGATATTATGCTCGATAGCGGACCCAATGCCCGTAGCGTACAAATCAAATTGAATCCCTTTACGCTTATTGGAGCCACCACCCGTTCCGGCTTACTTACTTCGCCATTACGTGCCCGTTTTGGAATCAATTCCCGTCTGAATTATTACGATTCAGCGTTGCTGGAAAAAATAGTACGTCGTTCTTCCGAAATTCTGAATGTAGAAATTGAACAGGAAGCCGCACATGAAATAGCCCGTCGCAGCCGCGGTACCCCCCGTATTGCGAATGCATTGCTCAGAAGGGTACGCGATTTTGCGCAGATCAAAGGCGATGGTCATATCAATCTTGAAATTTCACGTTACGGATTAGCCGCATTAAATGTAGATAAGAACGGCCTTGATGAAATGGACATACGCATCCTATCTGCCCTTATTGATAAGTTCAAAGGCGGACCTGTTGGTCTTACTACCATTTCAACGGCTGTTGGTGAAGAAGCGGGAACGATTGAAGAGGTATATGAACCGTTCCTCATTCAGGAAGGATATCTCATACGCACCCCACGCGGGCGACAGGCAACAGAACAAGCCTATAAGCATCTGGGAAGAACTCCCGGATTAAACAGGGGCACTTTGTTTGGTGAAGAATAAAAGCAAATCATTGCCCTTACTACCTCACCTGTAGCATCATACTTTACCGGTATCAAGAATCCCTTTGTTATGCAAAACAATATCGCAACGAATAGCTATGCGATCATGCACAATCAAACACGCCTGGTTTCCCGGTTCAGCTGAATTTAAAAAATAGATTTGCTGGCAATCTTTGAGATCTAGAAAATCAAAAGATTTAAACCAACAGCATTCGCAAAGCCTGGTATTCTTTTTGTTTCCATTTTCTGTATTTTTGAAATCTATGCAGGGTACAGTTTCATTGGGGATGAATTAAAACCTGCACTCGATTTGTTTAACAGGATGCCAAAGTAGAAAGTAAATTTTGAAAAACAAACTATTTCAAGCTTATTTTCCGGTTTGCTATGGTTTAATAATATAATATTTGGAATATTATTACCTGTTGTTTTCAAAAACGCGGATATAAGTATCGAAACTGGGTGTTTTAAGCGAATTTAATTGGCAAATTTGAATCATTCACAACATACTACACTGATTAAAGCCGAGGCCCTGCGTATGGGTTTCGATTATTGTGGTATTTCCGCTGCTGCATTTCTGGAAGAAGAGGCGCCACGATTGGAGTTTTGGTTAAAGCATAAGATGCAGGGAAGTATGTCATACATGGAAAACCATTTTGACAAAAGATTAGATCCCCGTCTTCTGGTTGATGGCGCAAAATCCGTCATTTCGCTTTTACTCAACTACTATCCTTCTTCAGAACAAAAAGACAGTACCGCTCCCCGTATCTCCAAATATGCTTATGGAAAAGATTACCACCTTATCATCAAAGAAAAACTCAAGGCTTTGCTCGACTATATCAGAGCGGAAATAGGAGAGGTAAACGGACGTGTTTTTGTTGACTCTGCACCGGTTATGGATAAGGCATGGGCAAAAAAGTCCGGTCTTGGTTGGGTTGGAAAAAATTCAAACATCATTCATAAAGGAAGCGGGTCTTATTTTTTTATTGCTGAACTGATACTCGATCTTGAACTTGAATACGACGGCCCGGTAGGTGATTATTGTGGCACCTGTACCCGATGTATTGATGCTTGCCCTACGGATGCAATTACTCAACCTTATGTGGTGGATGGCAGTAAATGTATTTCTTATTTTACGATCGAATTAAAAGATAATATTCCTTCCGGAATGAAAGGAAAATTTGACAATTGGGCTTTTGGTTGTGATATCTGTCAGGACGTTTGCCCATGGAATCGTTTTTCCAAACCCCATAAGGAGCCGGGATTTCAGCCCGCCAGTGGCTTGCTTGACATGACACAAAAAGATTGGATCGATATGACAGAAGAAATTTTTCGTGTCACCTTCAGCGGCTCTGCTGTTAAACGAACAGGATATAAAGGATTACGCAGGAATATTGACTTCCTGAAACCGGATGGGTATTAATTAACTACTGCAAAACAAGAAAAACTGTTTCCTGTTTAAAAGTATAAAAAGTGTGGGGCATTCCTGAATGCCCCTTACGGCCAGCCCTGCAATCGTCCTCTTACGAATTCGTTACACTTTTAAAGACATCGATGATGACATCTTTGTAAATATGTCCAAAAGTGCCAAGGGCCCATACCTTTAACAGCATTTTTTCATCGGGCTTTAACCATCTTGCAGCTTTCGTGAGCTCTTTGCGGAACAATATCTTATCGAAACTTACTTTTTCAAGAATGGTTTTGCTCATATCGAGCATGGCCACAGTTGTTTCCTTTATCATTATGAATAACTTATTAGGGATCTGACATCCGTTAATTAAGACAGCAAGTATAGTAACGGAATACTTACCAGGAATGTTTCATATGTTAATTAAATCTAAAGACTTTCTAACCTGAAGACGTTTAACTGTTAATAATATGCTACCGTCTAGTTCTTTTCCTCGCCCCAACGGTACGTTTTTATCTCCAGTCCGGCTAGGCCCAGAATACGGTCAATCACGGTCGCAACAAGCTCTTCCTGTGTTTTGGGGAGGCTATAAAAAGAGGGGCTTGCAGGGCATATAATACCTCCGGCTTCGGTCACTGTTTTCATATTATTAATATGAATAAGATGAAGGGGTGTTTCTCTCGTGAGGAGAATAAGTTTTCTTCTTTCCTTCAGTATTACATCGGCAGCTCTGGAATTCAGATCATTGGATATTCCGGTAGCTATTCGTCCCAGGGTTCCCATGGAACAAGGACATATAATCATGGTATCGTATCCGGCTGAACCGGAAGCAAAAGGGGCATAATAATCGGACTTCCCATATAATCGAAATGGAATCTGTTCATATTCACGGTTTCCCAATTCGTGAAACCATACATCCTTTGCATTGTCAGACATCACCACACCCACTTCTTCCAGCTGTTCCGGCATCTCCCTTAATTTCTGAATAAGTACTTTGGCGTATATGGAACCGCTGGCACCTGTAATTCCGATTACCAGTTTCTTTTTTTTCTCTGACATACTCCTGAATTTGATATGCTCAAAGATACGCAATGGCCTTTGCACAAAAAAAATGCCGTCCCGATAAATATCAGAACGGCATTTTAGAAAAATTTGAATTATTTATTCTTCTTCAGAATAGCTTTAACAGTAACATCTACTGTTTCAGAAAGCTTGTTACCAACAGCCTCTGGTATCTTGATATTATAATCCTTTATGACAATCGGAAATTTGGCGTCTACGGTAACCTGCTCTCCTTTTACTGTAAGTGTTGCCGGAACTTTAACATCCTTTTTCACCCCGTGTATATCCATCTTTCCGTCCAGCGTTACTTTTGTTACGCCATCTTTTGTGTAATCTACCTTTTCCGGTATTTTACCGCTAAAAGTACTGTTAGGGAATTTTTCACTTTCCATGTAGTTCTCATTAAAGTGTTCTTCCATAAGTCCGCTGTGAAAATGAAATCCTTTGTTTGCACAACGGCAAACAAATGTTCCATCATCCGCTTTCAGCACAACGGCTGTAACAGTTTTGTTTGTCCCGTCAATATCTTCCATAGAAGTATGAGAGAAAAAAGAAACCACTGTTTCATCGGTTCCTTTGTAAATTGTTTGCGCCGAAGCGAAAAATCCTGAAAACAGGAATAGAGCTGCAATTGTGATTTTTTTCATAGGGTTTGTGATAGTGTGTAGTTGGTAGATGGCATATTCTATGCCAAGGTTGGGTTACTTCTAAAATATATGTTGAATTTCATGTTTCTTTCCGGGCAAATATAGGATTTTTCGTTTCCAACAAAAGAATCCCGTATAGTATTTACCAGTGCTTTAAAAGCTCAGCAGCGAAAAAAATACTTACTTTTGGCCTCTGTTTCTTATACTTTCTCGATAACCTTCAATAAAATGGCTAAAACTGATAATTTCCAGCATCCGGATTACTATCTCATGGATGAATTGTTAAGCGATGAGCATAAATTAATTCGTGATACGGCCAGAGCCTGGGTGAAAAAAGAAGTATCTCCGATTATAGAAGAAGCTTGTCAGAAAGCTGAATTTCCAAAGCAATGGATCAAAGGTCTTGCTGAAATAGGCGCTTTTGGCCCGTATATTCCTCAAGAATACGGGGGACCCGGTTTAGATCAGATTTCTTACGGTTTGATCATGCAGGAATTGGAAAGAGGTGATAGCGGACTTCGCTCCACTGCATCTGTTCAGAGCTCGCTGGTTATGTTTCCTATTTATACCTATGCATCGGAAGAACTGAAAAAGAAATACCTTCCTAAACTTGCTTCAGGCGATTTAATGGGCTGTTTCGGTCTTACCGAACCAGACCATGGTTCCAACCCCAATGGTATGTTGTCGAATATACGTGACAAAGGCGACCATTATCTTTTAAACGGAGCTAAGATGTGGATTTCAAATGCTCCTTTCGCCGATATCGCTGTAGTATGGGCTAAAGATGAAGCAGGGGATATACGTGGAATGGTGATAGAACGGGGTTGGGCTGGATTTACTACTCCTGAAACACATGGAAAATGGTCGCTCCGGGCCAGTGCCACAGGCGAACTTGTATTTGATAATGTAAAAGTACCCAAGGGCAACGTTTTTACCACCGTAAAAGGTCTTAAAGGGCCACTCAGCTGCCTTAACTCGGCCCGTTATGGAATAGCCTGGGGAGCCATCGGAGCAGCCATGGATTGTTATGATTCGGCATTAAACTATTCAAAGCAGCGTGTCCAGTTTGGTAAGCCTATCGCAGGGTTCCAGCTTACACAGAAAAAACTGGCCGAAATGATTACAGAAATCACCAAAGCTCAGTTGCTTACCTGGAGACTAGGAGTATTAAAGAATGAACACCGGGCTACACCGGCTCAGATTTCCATGGCAAAACGAAATAATGTATTCATGGCTCTCAATATTGCCAGGGAAGCCCGTCAGATTCATGGTGGAATGGGTATTACCGGTGAATATCCGATCATGCGTCATATGATGAATCTGGAATCAGTTATTACGTATGAAGGAACGCATGATATTCATCTGCTGATTACCGGAAATGACATTACCGGTATTGCAGCGTTTGAATAAGAAGGCAGAAGAAAGAAGAAAGAAGTCAGAAAGTTATCTCCGTTCTTCTGATTTCTGACTTCTTTCTTCTGCCTTCTCCATAAAAAAAATCCCCCATCGAGCGGGTCCTTGTTCCCGCCCAATGAAGGGATTTGCACAAAACACTCTCTGGAGAACACACAACCAGAGAAGCGTTTACTCTTGAATACTACTGCGCTACAACTCTTCCTTCGTACAGGATAGCTCCATTGTTGCGAAAGCGGTAGAAATAAATACCCGGAGTCAGATTTCCTTTTGGCATTACATAATCAATCTGACTGGTACCTATTACGGGCACCTCTTCATCTCTTACAATCTGGCCCTGCATATCAAAAAGTGTAAGGGTTACTTTGTTTAAATCATTCAGATTGGAATTAAGCTGAAATTCTGTTGAAGTGTTAAAAGGGTTTGGCCCTACGCTCGCCTTTAAAGTGAGTGCCTGATTTGTTATTCCGGTAGCCGTTTGAAAATGTATATTGGTAATAGCATGAACTTCAAAATTATTAGGAGCAGCCCCTGTCTGACCATGAGGAGGATCAACAAATCCCACTCCGGTAACCACAACAGGAGGAATGCTTACACTGCTTACATTTCCGCTGGCAATATTGGCATCAATAAAATTACGGGCGGCGATAAAGTCATTCACATATGCTGAAGCTGCAGCAGCCGAACAGGATGGATCCGGAATCTCACCAATTACAGTACTGCTTCCGTCAGACAGAACCAGGTGATAATCATTATCCGATTCTGCCTTCTTAATAGTTATACTGCAGCTTACCTGATAACAGGTTGTTTCTACAGGTCCTGTACGGGGCATGGTAGTAGATGGTGTGGGCGTACTCAGATTTGCAAGCTGTGTAACTGTTTGCACCACCGGTGTCCAGTTAATAGTACCTACAGCAGCATCTACCAGCACTTTTTCACTCCAGCGTTCTGTACCTCCGCAATTCAAACTTCTGTCGGCACGATCTCCGTCCTCATCTTCATCTGTATCTTCAACTTTTATTGTAACAACCGGCGCTGTCTTTTTAACCGGGTCATTATTTTGTGTCAATTCCTGTGCAGTAGCTTTGTGAGGAGTAATACTCAGTACGCCAGTCGCAATCAACAATGCCAACGAATACTTCACCTTGGAAATAGGTAGTGCTGTTCTCATGATGTGTTAATTTGTGAGTGAGTAGTTGTACTTTCTTCATCATGTGCGGGATGAAGATCAATCAATGCGTACTAGCTAGTATATTCTTACTACGTTCTTATACCTGATAAGGTTTAGAAACGTGTATCAACAAATCGTAAAGAATGAGATTGCCCTGCTCGGATAATTAAATGAGCAGCATAAAAATAAATGGTACCTAGTGTTTGAGTACTGTCCTGGTTTAACATAGCTTCAAGCAATTTGGTTGTTTGGACAACTTGGCTTGAAGCGGCTTCGGACTGTTTCTGTTGAAGATTTAACAGAAACTCTTGTAGGATATTCGCTTCTTGAATATTTACTTATAACAATGTTAAGACAAAAAAAATCAATTTGCAAGCATTGAATCAATTATTCGACCATAAAATAATTTACCGGCATGAATATTCACTTATTGTCGACCAGTCAGAATTAAATATGGGCAAAGCGCAACTTTTACCCTTTTAAAATGGATTAATGCTGTTTTGCGCTCTTAGAAAGACGTATCGTTGGCTGTCTTAACATACTCTTATTATAATCTTACCCCCATCATACAGATATCATCGGTCTGTAATTCCAATCCTTTCCACGCTTCCAGTTCCGCTTCCATTTTCATTTTTTGATCCTGTGCAGGCAAGGAGGCAACCGATTCGATTAAAGCACCAAGCCGTTTGCTTCCATATCGTTTGCCGGAGCCGAATCCAAACTGGTCTTTAAATCCATCGGTATGCAAATAAACCATACTGTTTTCAGGAAGAATCAACGAATGATTTTCATAGGTTCTTGATTTTTCAAGCTGCCATCCGCCAATCGGATAACGGCTTCCATAACGTGTAGTTAATTCACCGTTGCAAATACAGGTGAGTTTATTAAAAGCTCCTGAATATTGCAGTTCCCGGGTTTCTGTATTAAAGGCACACAGCCCTATTTCCATCCAGTCATTGTCAAATCCGAACTCCATACCCTGATGAAATGTTTCGATCCATTTCTTATCCAGCTCTTCCAGCACTTCATGCGGTTCGGAAAATTGCTTTCCGAGAATAACATAATTCAGGAACGACAAGGCGAGAACAGATAACAAAGCTCCGCTTACTCCATGTCCGGTACAATCGGCCACAGCAAAAATGCGCAGTTTATCTTTTTGCCCTACCCAATATAAATCACCACCAATGATACTCTGGGGTTTATATATCACGAAATATTCTTCAAAAATCCGTTTCAGATGCCGGTCCTGAGGTAATATTCCCTGCTGAATAAGCTGTGCATAATGGATTCCATCCATCAGCTCCTTATTGTTTCTAAATAATTGCTGATACTCTATTTGCAATTGAAGAAAGGAACCGTTCTCTTCTTCCCTTCTTTCTACCATACGTTTCTCCTGAATCATTGTTCCTATCATAAGCTGAGGTTTATTGGTGGAACTGCCTAAAAGGAATTAACCGATAAAATAAAAGCCTGGCATGCTGCCGATGCAGAAAGCATGTCTTATGGAAATCACCGTGCTTGTCACGGCTGGTAGTCAAGAAGCGCTTGGTCATTGCAGTTGGAATACTGTGATACAAACGTACGCTCTTGGTATCGCTTTAGAGTCTCTGAAATATTATGAAATTGTAGTATTCGATGAACTGCGATCCTTTTCAGATCGTGGCATCATAATATCCGACAGATACAGCCGCCATAAAAAGCAGGGTTCGGGCAAACAAGCAGAATAGGGGTTATAATGCTTTTTTCATCAGTTCCGTTAAACCGTTTTTAATTTTCACGGCAATATGATGATGGGAAGGGTGCCCTTTGAGATAAATGGTCAGTTGTTGACGTTCGCCTATGGAGAAATCCTCTCCCTGGCTGATAAACCCCCGGATAATTACTTTATCAAATTCCCGGTCGGTTCTTGAATATATTTTACGGAGACTTTTTAAAGGTATAATATAAGCACCATCTGTTTTCCCGCTGCCGGTAAGAATAAGCTGAGAATGATCGGCACTGAATCCTGCACTCTTTATTTTTCTCTTTTCAAAAGCCGAGCCATCATCTTTCATTTCCGGCAGATAAGCATAGGAAGTCAGATATGTGGAAATAGCGTGATAAATATCAGGGGCGGATTTTTTGTTCTTCTTCATAATATTGTATTTGCCCGGAGGCCGTTGAGCATGCAATATACAAAAATAGGATGGTGCTTACGGTAAAGAAGAAACATATCTGTACCGGATTATCCCGGCAGAGAAACCGGAATGGTAAAGTAAAATGTGGCTCCTTTTCCGGGTGCCGACTCCAGGCGAATCTTACCACCTGTGCTCTCTACCAGTTTTTTTACTGTTGCCAGTCCTATACCGGTGCTTTCCATCCCTTCCTGATGAGGAAGGCTGACAAAAAGTTCGAAAATTTTGGCGTGAAATACAGGATCAATACCGGGACCGTTATCGGAAACGGAAAAAGAATGCTCGCCTCCCTCCGAATGATGAGCGATATGAATTTCACAAAGGTTTTTCTTACAATACTTCATGGAGTTATTAATCAGGTTATCCATGATTTGAATAAAGACAATCCTGTTAAACCATAAAGCTGGCATCGGAGTATCCAGAATTATTTTCACATTTTGTTTGGCATGCAATTCTATGATTTCCTTCAATTCCTTTTCTGCGTCCATCCAGCTTACCGGGTAGGATTGTGTATCCAAACGTGAATATTCAAGAATGCCATCAATCATCTCCCTCATTTTGAGAACGGAAGCTGAAATCATTTCCAGCAAACGCGAAATCTCCGGACTTACCTCTTCACTTTCTTCCAGTTCGTTTTTCAGAATTGTTACCAGTCCCTGCACTGCATGCAATGGCGATTTCAGATCATGCGATGTTGTATATGCAAAGTCCTCGAGATGACGGTTAATATCGCTTAATCTGCGACGTTCAATAACATTGTTCTGTAATTCTTCGCTCAGCATGTTAACACCATACGCAATCGCTTCCAGTGGATCATCCGGATGCACTTTCACATCAATCCGTTTGGAAAAATCAAGGGCTGCCATAGCCGTTATCATTTCCAAAATCTCTTCCAAACGTTTATTTTCCAAGGATTGTGTCATACCTGATACTGTTTCAATAATCAAAGGCAGTGAAAATGCAAATTACTCGGCAAACACTGACAAGGGACGAGGTGATACTACATCTGTTTTATATTTGGATAACCATTGTCTCGCTTCTGTTTCATCTCCAAACAGTTTGACAGGCACTTTTACCTTATTCATTCCAAGAAAAAAGTTTCCAAGGATTCGCTGAAAACTGCTTTTCACAATCAAGGCTGTGGCTGCACTCACGGGTTCATGACTGGCATAAAATTCTCTCATTTCTCTTGAAATCACCACATCGGGCAAATAACAGAGATGAGGATACATCTTCCCTTCCGAAAGAACAGAAATACATTCCATATCCTTTTGGGCATGAGCCAGGGTAGGTGTATCATTCCAGCCGGGAATCTTATGGATCTCCATAATACCATCTTCCTTCAAACTGAAGATCATGGAATAACTTTTTATTTCCCTTATTGTCTTCATCAGAAAAAATGATTTACTGGATAATTTGATTTGCCATATAAAGGTAGAACAAGATTACTTAATTCCTTCACCGGATTTATACCTTTTTATAAGAAATCATACACATGTTTATTATCATTGTGTTTTGTTACCTGTTTGATAACAAAGGCTTAGTACCGTTATGCCCCCTCCCGGCCTTTTTGTTATCTTGCGTTGTTTTTCAGCCCCTTACAAAGGAATTCCCTATATGAAATTCTGTATAAGCATTCTGCTCATTCTTGCATTTCTTAATCTTCCGGTAAAGGCACAGGTTTTTCTTCAGCCTGCAAAAACGTATGATGCATCACGGGCAAACGGAGTAGCCCTTGCGGAGGGGATTCTTTTTACCGGAACTATCATAGCTCTTCACTCCCTCTGGTACAAAAATTTTCATCACAGCCGTTTCCATTTTTTTAATGATAATGGAGAATGGTTACAGATGGATAAACTCGGACATGCCTGTACCGCCTATAATGTCGGAGCCCTGGGTACCGATGTGTACCGCTGGACGGGGATAGACAATCAACATGCTATCTGGTATGGCGGACTTACCGGACTCCTGTTTCTCACTACCGTAGAAATATTTGACGGCTTTTCCTCTGGTTGGGGGTTTTCCGGAGGCGATATGATTGCCAATACCGCCGGCACAGCACTTGTAGTGGGTCAATATCTGGGATGGAATGAACAACGAATCCAGCTAAAATTTGCCTATCATCGTACCATTTATCCATCCTACCGCCCTGATCAATTGGGATCAAACCCGGCACAAAGCTGGTTAAAAGACTATAACGGCCAGAGCTACTGGATTTCCGGAAATATCGCTTCCTTCCTGCCTTCCAATACAAATTTCCCGTCCTGGCTAAATGTCTCTTTCGGATATGGAGCCGATGGGATGATCAGTGCCCGTAAAAACAGCGATGCTCCTATCTCGGCCGACGGAACAACCCCTGTTTTTGAACGTAGCAGACGATTCTTTCTGGCACCCGATGTGGATTTTACACGAATCCATACCGACGACCCTGCTATTACTGCTATTTTTAAAACCATAAATATTTTTAAAGTTCCGGCGCCTACATTGGAATTCAGACCCGGTTTAAAAAAGTGGAAACTACACCCGCTATACTTCTGATAAAGGCGCTTACTCCTGAAAATAGACGCGTTTTACCCTTCTGGATACATTGGTAAGTACCTCATAAGGAATCGTTCCCAGGTCTTTGGCCAAACGGGTAATCGGATAATTTCCGCCGAACACAATCACTTCGTCCCCCTCCTCCGCCTTAATATCCGTTATATCAATCATACACATATCCATACATACATTACCTACAACAGGTGCCGGCTTACCGTTTACCCATAAGCGCCCTTTTCCATTACTCAGCTTACGACTTAAACCATCGGCATATCCGATAGGGACAGTAGCAATCTGCATATTCGCAACAGCCACACCTTTACGGCTATAGCCAATGGTATCACCTGCAGGAACCTGACGGATCTGAGAAATAGTTGTTTTTAACGTACTTACATTTTTAAGGTGTTGCTGTTCCTCCTCATCCATCCCGATTCCATACAAACCTATTCCTAAACGTACCATTTCAAATGCTCCTGCTGGAAACCGTGAAATGCCTGCCGAGTTTAATATATGTCTCAGAA
>JABDCB010000021.1 GCA_013288325.1 Bacteroidota bacterium | reverse complement strand
GTAAAATAGTCCTGAACAATGTATTTTACGATTTTGACAAAGCCAGCCTGAGACCGGAGTCTGTTTCGGAGCTGGAACGGCTTGTTTCTCTTCTCAATGAAAATCCTACGTTGAAAATTGAGCTCAGCAGTCACACCGATGGAAAAGGGTCGGATGACTATAATCAGAAACTAAGTCAGGCAAGGGCACAATCGGTAGTCGATTTTCTGACAGGAAAAGGAATTAACAAAGACAGGTTAGTGGCAAAAGGTTATGGAAAGTCCATGCCCATTGCCACCAACGATACCGAAGAAGGGCGTCAGATGAATCGGAGGACGGAGTTTAAGATTCTTTCTAAGTAAAATTAATGTTGCCCGGGCCTTAAGGCCCGGGCAACATTAATTTTTCCCTATTTTTACCGCTTAATATAACCCTATGAAATTTCACAAAGAAGGTATTCCATCCCTGCTTATCGTTCTCCTCTTTTCTGCTCTTATTCTTGGACTGGCTTTCGGCCTGGCACCCGATAACATGATAGGCATGGTGCTTCATGCTTTAGCCATAGCTGCATCCTGTTTTTTTACCATCGTCATTCTCCAGTTTTTTCGCGATCCGCAGCGTAACTGGGTAAAAAACGATCAGGCTATTATTTGCCCTGCCGACGGGCGAGTGGTGGTTATTGAAGAAGTTGAAGAGCCTGAATTTTTTAAAGACAAAAGGATACAGGTATCTATCTTTATGTCGCCTCTTAATGTTCATATCAACCGCTACCCAATCAATGGTATCGTGTCTTACCAGAAATACCATGCCGGTCTTTATCTGGTGGCATATCACCCCAAATCGTCTACCGAAAATGAACGTACCACGGTGGTAGTACAACATGCCAATGGGAAAAGCATATTATTCAGACAAATAGCCGGTGCTCTGGCCAGAAGAATTGTATGTTATGCCAAAGAAAATGACAAAGCTGTACAAAGCGAACAGTTTGGATTTATCAAATTCGGTTCCAGAGTGGATTTATTTCTTCCACTGGGAACCAAGATCCATGTTAAGCTGGAAGATCATGTAAAGGGGGGAATAACAGTACTGGGAGAGCTTTAACATACCTTAACAAGCGTATTTTTTATCTCTTTGTTTTTATTGGTATCTTTGATTATCAAGTCATTTTAACCACTAACCCCATCAGAACATGAAAAAGGCAATCCTGATTTTAGCTGTTACCGGTATGTTTACTGCAGTTAGCTCATCCGCTATCGCTGCTGTAACAAAAACCAATATCACCAATTGCTGCGGTGATGACAAAGACAAAAAATGTTGCAAAAAGGGTGACAAAAAATGCTGCAAAGATAAATCAGCAGAAAACAAATCGGATAAGCCGAAATAGTCTCTTTTCAAGAGTAATTGAAACCCGTAAGAACAGTATCAAACCTGTTTCTTACGGGTTTTGTCATTATAAGATCTGTTGGAGTTCCAGAAGGTGTTTCACTTCATAGGTGATCTGGTGATTATGCTCTTTTCCGTTTGGATTGAAATAGACCTGATCCAGTCCTGCATTTTTTGCTCCGAGTATATCGGCTTCCAGGTGATCACCAATCATAATACTTTCAGATTTTGTTGCACCTGCCAGATCCAGGGAATATTCAAAAATTCGTGGATCAGGCTTATTACAACCAGCCTGCTCCGAATTGATGATATGGGTAAAGTAGTGTCCGATGCGGGCAAAATCAACTTTTACTTCCTGTGCTTCTGCAAATCCATTGGTAATGATGTGGAGGGTATATTTTTGTGACAGATAATCCAGCACTTCCCGTGCTCCTGGTATCAGATGCGGTTTGCGTGGTGAGTCCTTAACAAAAGCATCCCCGAATTTACGCGCCAGCTCCTCATCCTTCATCCCAAAAAGCTGAAACACCCTTCTGAATCGCTCATACCGGAGCGTCTGCCTGTCTATCTGCCCTTTTCGCAACAGCTCCCATAATTCATCATTAATCTGATTATACTCTTTGATAAACTCATGACCGGTAGAGTTTATCTTATCTTCCAGCTTATAGCTGCTGAGCAGTTCGGAAATTGTTTCGGAAGCATTTCTTTCCAGATCCCATAGGGTATGGTCGAGGTCAAAAAATATATGTTTGTAGGACTTCATGACGACACTTTAGAAAACAAAGCCGATAGCCGGAAAAAATAAGCTCCGGTATTCAGTACAAAGGACCAGAATGCAAGAGAAAGAAACAGGTAGATAAACACTTCTTTTCTGCGGTGACTGAAAAAGGTCATACAGGCAATGGCTCCCAGCGGCAATGATAAAAGACAGGGGCTAAGCAATGCGATACCAACGAGCCCAAGCCGGTGTTTTATTTTGACAATGAAACGGGTTATCCATTTGAATTTCCGGCGGGCATGAAGACGGGCCTCCATGGGTGTGCGACCTGTAAATATGCGCAAAAACCAAACAACGATTTTTACCCAATAGTCGGATAGCAGTTCCCCGATAAGTCCGAAACAGAGGATACCGGCAATACCACCCAGTGTTGTAGAAATAAGGGATTCAAAATAGTTAAGCTTTAGCCCCAAAGCAAAAAAAGGAGAGAATAAAAATTTCACACTTGCAAAGAGCGCAACCAGAAAATACTTCCCTACCTCTACAGAGTGGCTTGGCATGAAGATCAGCGTTTTTCCCCATACGCCAGATCGCCCGCATCTCCAAGTCCGGGGACAATATAGGAATGTGCGTTCAGCTCCGGATCAACCACACCTAACCAAAGTGTGACACCTTCCGGAAGATTTTTCTTTACATAAGCCACCCCTTGTTCACTTGCAATAACGGCTGCAATATGAACATGTTTGGGCTGTGCTTGCTGGGCAATGGCGTGCCAGGTAGTCACAATACTATGACCGCTGGCGAGCATAGGATCGACCAAAATGATTTCACGTCCGGCAAGATCCGGACTTGAAAAATATTCCAGCTTTATTTCAAATGAGTTATCCTTGTGATGCTTACGATAGGCCGAGATAAAGGCATTATCAGCCTGATCAAAATAATTCAAAAACCCCTGATGCAAAGGCAACCCGGCCCTCATAATGGTAGCCAATACCGGCTGCTCCTTCAGTTGCATTGTTTTAGCAATGCCTAAAGGAGTAGTAACATCCAGCTCTACCCAGCTTAGTTTTTTACTGATTTCATAGGCAAATATTTCGCCTATACGCTCCAGATTACGTCTGAAACGCATTCTGTCTTTTTGAACATGAATATCTCTCAGTTCTGCAATATAGCGGCTGAGTAAGGAAGATTCTTTGGAAAGCTCTATGATCATAAACTATTCTTTAAAATATCGCGCGTACCATGGAAGATGGTTAACCTTCACCTGTAAATATACGCATTCTTTTGAACCGAAACTCTTATAAAAACGTGCCAGATTATGATCGTTCGACCCTTCAAAATCCAGAATCAGATTACGGTGCGCGTTCTCTTCAATAAAACGATCAATCAGAAAGGGCATAGCACCGTTTGTGAGGGCTACCTGATTGGCTCCGGAAAAAAGAAATATCACTTTGCCATTACTCTCTACAAAAAATGCTCCTGCACATAATCTTCTTTCCTTAGTAAGAACACCCCATACCTGTGCCCTTCCTTTTTGCATACAGGTTTCAATCAGCTCCTCCAGGGTATCATAATCGCGTGGCCGTATGTGGCTGTACTGTTTACCTTTATTATGCCTGAAAAGATTGATAATAAGCTGAGGATTGGCATGTTTATCAATAACCAGATCCGCATTGCTTGCCCGTTTCAGATTTCTTCTCAGATTCTCGGAATACGAATCAAACATATGCTGATAGGATTCAATCAGATCCAGCTCATGGGTAAGGTTAGGATGGATAATCATATCCATCGAGCTGAATTTATTAAGTGTATTCAGATTGATTTCAAAATAGCTGAACCGGGGCGGAATGGCATTTATAAACTCCTTTATTTTTTCTTCGGTAAACTTATTGACAGAAAAAACACCCAACTGCTGGGTAAAGAAGGGAGGATATAAATAGTGAATTCCGAATTTTTTACGACAGGCCAATGGCATTACACTCTGATAATCTTCCTCTACAAGTCCCTCCCAGCGTGGAGAAACAATGTCCAGATACCAGGAATAGGCATAAATGATCCCATTCACCGAACGCTGGATGCAGGAATCCCATTTCTGCTTGTCAATCTCCGTATGACTCAGATATTTAATCACAAATAATTGAATTAATACCGATGTTATGCTCGTTTCAATGCTTATGTAACTACCTGTTCCTTAACATGAGCAGGCGGAGTTGCGGCAAGCTTGGTCATTTCTTCATAAACATGCAACCACCCCTCCCATTGCTTCTGATTACTCAGTGACTCATTATGCCACAAACTTATAAATGTTCCTCCTACCCCCCTTACCTCATCAATCATAGGCCGGATAGCCTCTATGGCCTCCTCAGGCGGCACATTCATATAATATTTAAGTGTGGCATCCATCATCGCAAAAGGATGAATCCGTAAACGTGTTTCCATTTCCAGATCCAGGTCATAAAAATTAAAGGCCGAACAAATCCCTGCCCGGAAACCGATTTCATTTGCAAAACCCATGGTATAATCATCGGTTATATCCAGATCAATGAGGTTACGGTAGGTATCCGGAAAGGATAATTTCAAAAAATGCTGACGACTCGCAGTCACTTCCCGGTGTAATACATTAGCCAGTCTGCTAACCTCCACTTTCAAGCGCTCCGGATGACGGTTAGAACCATAAGAAGGATGTACGCCCACTTCGGCATAATCTCCTACCGTTTTGATGAGCGACTGAAAACGCCTGCTTTCAATGGGTAAATTTTTATCGTTTATACCATAATCTCCAACCAGGAAAAAGTAAATGGTCTTTAATCCCAGTTTCTTTTGCATGGCAAATTGAAACTCATACGTATCGTAAGGATCCTTCTTCAGCCCCAGCAAAACCCGGGTACGGTCTTTCATATTCACAAAATCAAGCCTACGCAAATCTTTTATATACCCACCCAGCGAACGCATAAATCCTTTTTCTCTAAATGCATAAGCATTATCAATATCCAGTGTGGAAATGTACTGATATTGCGAAGTGGAAAAGATAAGCTGAGGAAAACGCTCTTTAAGCAACCCTGCTATATGCAAAACCCATCTGTTTACTACCGGCACCTTTAGAAAACCATTTTTCCAGGCTACACTTTCTTTTGCATCAAAACGGTCGTGTGAGTCGCGGATATGTGGAAGATATTCTTCGTATCGGGTAACGAGGTAAAATGCAGCTGCAAAAGGATCGAAAGGTATTGCGGAAAGACGGCCGGTAGCAAAAAAAGCTTTCCCTCCTTCCCAATTAAAAACCTGAATCGTCTGTTCCCGTATTCCTGTTTCGGAAATTAATCCGCAGGAAGTAATATGCAATTCATTATCTAATGGCTGAGGGCAGTATGAAAATTTGGCTGCCGGATAATTCCGGAACTCTTCCTTATCGTCTGTGAGTCTGCAATCCGATCCCAACAGCTCTTTAAAAAAAAGGCGAAAGATATACCGGCTGCGGGGACTTATTTTAGGAATGTATACGAGCAGCATGAGCGGGTATGTGTTGTAACATTTCTGTACAAATGAATTCTGCTGCTTTCCCATCGCCAAACAAAGGGGGAAATGCTAAGGTATGGCTGGCGGTAAGCATGGTATATGCATTGATAATCTTTTGCTCATCGGCATCGGCAATGCATGCAGCTCCGCATTCCACCAACTCCACCCATTCCGTTTCGGGGCGAAGGATAATACAGGGCTTTTTAAAAAAGAAAGCTTCCTTCTGAACCCCTCCCGAATCGGTAATTACAATCCGGGCCTGTTGCTCGAGTGCAATCATCTCCAGGAATGACGCCGGAGGAAGAATCAAAAAGTCCTTATTCTGCTTCATATCCTTGTACAGATCAGGACGAAGATTATTTTCTATCAATTTGGCCGTACGCGGATGCAAAGGCAAGGCCACTTTTATTTTTTCCGATTTGGATAAACGGTTAAGTGCATTAAACAATGCATTCAACCGAACCGGGTCATCCGTATTGCTGTCTCGATGTATGGTTGCCAGGATAAATCCGTTTGGAATTAACCCGTTCCTTTTCAGCACATCTGTTTTCCTGGTGGCTATCTCAGAAAAATAAAGGCTGTTATCAAGCATCACATCTCCGCAATGATATATTTTCGGATTGTCGGCACTAAAGGGGCTGGATGCTGAAGCATTAAATCCTTCTTTGATCAGGTTTTTATAACCTGTTGCCGTAGGGGAAAACAAGAGTGTGGAAATATGATCGGCCAGGATACGGTTTACCTCTTCCGGCATGGCTTTATTAAAGGAACGAAGTCCAGCTTCAATATGTATAACGGGGACATGAAGTTTAGAAGCTACCAATGCCCCGGCCAGGGTAGAATTGGTATCACCATAAAGCACCAGGGCATCCGGCTTTTCTTTTAACAGAATCTCTTCCAATCCAATCATCATGGTAGCTGTCTGCTTTCCATGCGTTCCCGAACCAACATTCAGGTTATAATTGGCAGCAGGTATTTCCAATTCGGTAAAAAACACTTCCGACATATTTGTATCGTAATGCTGACCGGTATGAACTATTATTTCTGTGATTTGTCCCGAAAAGCGACCTCGTATTGCTCTGCTCAGTGCTGCAGCCTTGATAATCTGAGGCCTTGCTCCAATAACAGTTAGAATCCTAAGCATAGGGTGCATTCGGTTTAATTTTCTGCCCTTAAAGTAATTAAAAAAACAAACTACGCTTCCGTAGGCCTTAAATTCATTCTCTCAGTCTAAAGTAGTCCACTATCTGCAAAACTGAAGTAGTTTTCGCCTGCAATAATCAGATGATCAAACACCTGTATCTCCAGTAACTGGCCGGCATCCCGAATGCGTTGTGTTATTTTCAAATCTGCTTCACTCGGCTTCAGATTGCCCGAAGGATGGTTATGACAAAGTATAATTCCCGAAGCCAGGTACTGCAATGCTGGCTTGAACACCATTTTAGGATCTACAAAAGTGCCGCTCAATCCTCCCCGGCTTATAAATTCTTTACGGATAATACGGTTAGACCTGCTAAGCAACAGTATCCAGAATTCTTCATGCGGAAGATCGAAGAAGGCTGGTTGTATAACCCTAAAACTATCCGCACTGGAAGCCACCGGCATCCGTTTCTCCGGAGTCACCTCCCTTCGGCGGCGGCCCAGTTCCAGAGCAGCGATAACAGATACTGCTTTTGCCTCTCCCATGCCTTTAAACCGGACAAAATCGGGTACGGTCCAGTTGCTGATTTCGGGAAGACTGTTACCCGCTGCCGAAAGCATACGTTGTGCAAGTGCCAGAGCAGTTTCATTTTTGCTGCCGGAGCCAATAAGGATGGCAATAAGTTCTGCATCAGAAAGTGTCTGACGACCTTTTTCCAAAAGTTTTTCGCGAGGGCGGTCGGCTTCCGCCCACGATTTGATGGTGAGATTGTCTTCCATTATACCGCCCCTGATCAGTGTTTAAATGTAGTGCTTTTTGCTCTTTCTTTGGTTCTTTCTTTTTGACAGATGGCACGGATAAGCAGACACACGATCAGCCCGTCACATTCGCGCCAACTGTGAGATTTAGGGATGGCGCCTACACACAAACCCGCTCAATGACCCACTGGGTCATTGCCGTCCCTTTGGAGGGGGCAAGGGGGAGGACGGCAAAAGAAGCTATAGGATAAAGTACAAAAAACAACAAAGCCCCGGCATAACTGCCGAGGCTTCGGAAAAAAAATATGAATCGATTACTTAATCGCTTTTACGTGTTTGGTCAGTTTCGACTTCAGGTTAGAAGCTTTGTTTTTATGAATAACATTCTTCTTAGCCAGTTTATCGATCAGGGAGATAACTTGTGGAAGTTCTTTCTCTGCTACCTTCTTATCAGTGGCGGTACGAATGCCTTTGATAGCAGTACGCACTGTTTTATGCTGATACCTGTTTCTTAATTTTTTCGCATCGTTAGAACGAATCCGCTTGATTGACGACTTATGATTAGCCATAGTATTTTACCGTTTTAAGAACGGCAAAGGTAATAAAATTCCGGTTTCAGCAATGAATCCCTAAAAAAAATCCTTTTTTACTGTTTCGCCGTGCTAAAACAGGCTTAATTGCCCCTCTCCACCTTGTGGATCAAAGGCTTCCAGATTAAATACAAAGCGTTTACCACCATTCATATATCGTTTCCGGGCTGTTTTAAACAGGGTCATAATGGATTCTGCAATCTTTCCCTCCCCTTTCATCCGCATTCCAAAACGGCTGTCATTCACCGTTCCTCCATGACATTCTATGATCTGGTTCCAGACTTTATCAGCCCTGTCGGGATAAGTCTTGCAAAGCCAGTCTTTAAAAATGCCACCAATGGCCCCATTTAGCCTTACAATCTGAGTTCCTGCCATCGTGGCCCCATGCAAAGCAGCCTGTTCCACAATCATGGCTACTTCATGGCTATTAATACCCGGGATGATAGGTGCTGCCATAATGCCTACCGGAACACCTGCATGGCTAAGCTCCCGGATCGTCCTCAATCGCTTCTGATAGGTAGCCGTTCTTGGCTCTAGCAACAAACGGGTCTCTTCGGTTAAACCCGTCAGGGATATCATCACCGAAACAAGCCCCTGTGCAGCCAGTGCCGAAATAATATCCAAATCCCTGATAATAAGGCTATTCTTCGTAATAATACCCACCGGATGTTTGTATTTAAGACATACTTCCAGAATTCCACGGGTCAGCATCTTTTTCTTTTCCAGGGGTTGATAGCAATCTGTATTTCCAGAAAGCATAATAGGATAAGGCTCCCACCCTTTCTTACGAAATGCTTTTTCAAGCAAAGACGGTGCATCCGGTTTGTAAAGGATCTTTCGTTCAAAATCCAGCCCGGCGCTATAACCCCAATATTCATGGGTATTTCTGGCATAACAATACACACAGCCATGTTCACAGCCCTGATAGGGATTCATGGAATAACTGAGCCCTACATCGGGACTATCTACCTTATTGATAATTGTTTTTGCGCGGGTTGGGATGTATTCGGTCTTGCCTGTTTCCAATAAAGAATCATCGGTATCAATGCCATCTGTTTGCTGGCGCTCAAACCGGTTATGAGGATTTGTCTGTGCTCCTCTCCCTTTTAAATATGATGAGTTTTCTGTCATTCCTTCGTTCTCAATGTAACTATTTTTCTTCCCCTCCTCTGTTCTCCCGGCAAAATATTTTTCCAGTACATTTGTGCATATTTTAAAACGATGATTTATATCACCCGCAAGGAACACTTCAATGCCGCACACAAGCTTGCCAATCCGGCATGGACAGACGAACAGAATCTGGAAGTTTTTGGCAAATGCTCCAATCCCAACTGGCATGGACATAATTATTATCTCTATGTCACTGTGAAGGGAGAAATAAAACCGGATACCGGTTATACCGTCAATCTGAAAGATCTCAGTGTCCTCATTCGCACGCATATAACAGATAAGCTGGATCATAAAAATCTGAATCTGGATGTGGACTTTATGAAAGGTATTATGCCCAGCACCGAAGGATTGGCCATCGCCATCTGGAAGCAGCTTGAAAAACCGGTTCGGGAATTGGGCGGAGCGCTTCACTGCATCAAGCTTTGTGAAACGGAAAACAATTATGTAGAATATTTCGGGTCTTAAAACGTCTACCCTTTATGAGCAATTACAAATACACGGAAGAATATGATGCCGAACATACGGCCAGTATTTCCAAGGACTATCTGCATATTCTTCAAGCGTTAGGCGAAAATCCCGGGCGGGAAGGATTGCTGAAAACACCGGAACGGGCGGCCAAGATGATGCAATACCTGACTTCGGGTGGCTGTGAAAAACCAGCTGAAATACTGCGTTCGGCCATGTTTAAGGATCCATATCAGCAAATGGTAGTGGTAAAGGATATAGAATTATACTCCTTGTGTGAACACCACCTCCTCCCCTTTTATGGAAAAGCTCACATTGCCTATATCCCCAATGGACATATTGTAGGACTTAGCAAAATACCCCGTGTAGTGGATGCATTTTCCCGCCGCCTGCAGGTGCAGGAACGTCTTACCCAGGAAATATTGCATTGCATTCAGGATACCCTGGAACCCATTGGCGTTGCAGTAGTTATAGAAGCCTCCCATTTGTGTATGCAAATGAGGGGAATACAAAAACAAAATTCGGTCACCACCACTTCTGCCTTTACCGGTGAGTTTCTGAAAGATGCCACCCGCAAAGAGTTTATAAGCCTTATTTCAACCAAACTTCACTGAAATAATTCGTAAATTTGTACTCACAAAACACAAGCAATGAACAACGATAATTTTAATTATTCAACTACTCAGGAAAGCGAAAGCATCCTGGTAAAAACATTCCTGACCCGGGTATTTACCTGGATGGGAGCCGCTTTACTTATTTCCGGTTTGGTGGCGTATGTATTCGGCACACAAGCCGAACTCATCAACATGATTATAGTACAAACCGTTAAAGGGCCATCCCTCACCGGACTGGGCATGGCGGTATCGTTTGCCCCGCTTATTTTTATCCTGGTCATGAATTTTGGTCTGGAAAAACTTAGCCTGCCTGTATTGTTAGGTTGCTTCGTCCTCTTTTCCATTACCATGGGTATGTCCATGAGTACACTGATGCTGGAATATACCGGAGCTGCTCTTTTCAAAACTCTGCTTATCAGCGCCGGAACATTTGGCTTTATGGCTTTTCTGGGTGCTACCACCAAAACAGATCTGACCAAGATGGGTACTTATCTGATGATGGGCGTATTCGGTATTTTCATTGCCATCATCATCAATATGTTCACTCATAGCAGCGGTATGGGCTTTTTGATTGATATTGGCGGGGTGGTGATTTTTACCGGACTAGCCTCCTTTCAAACACAAATGTTAAAAAAGATGGCCCTGAGTATGGGTGATGCGGGAAGCGTACAATCCCAAAAACTGGCTTTGAATGGAGCCTTATCACTCTATTTAACCTTCCTCAACCTCTTTACCTTCCTGCTTGCCCTCGGTAACGACCGCCGGTAAATACGGAAACAATATCCTCCTAATCAGGCCCTTTGGATTAATAAAATTCAAAGGGCCTTTTTTGTTCCTTATTACTAAGTACAGGAATATTTCCTTTAGCAATCACGGAAATTACTTTAGTAATCAGGTTGATTTCTTTAGTAATCAAGGAAACATCTTTAGTAATCAGGTTGATTTCTTTAGTAATCAAGGAAACATCTTTAGTAGTCGGCATAATTTCTTTAGTAATCAAGGAAGTTTCTTTAGCAATCGGGATGATTTCTTTAGTAATCAAGGAAGTTACTTTAGTAATCAGGTCGATTTCTTTAGTAATCAAGGAAACATCTTTAGTAATCAGGTTGATTTCTTTAGTAATTAAGGAAACATCTTTAGTAGTCGGGATGATTTCTTTAGTAATCAAGGAAGTTACTATAGTAATCAGGTTGATTTCTTTAGTAATCAAGGAAACATCTTTAGTAGTCGGGATAATTTCTTCAGTAATTCAGGAAATTACTGAAAACTTCGTTTTTGTATATAGAAATATAATAGGAAGAATTAACAGACCTTCTATATCAATCAGAAATCCACCCGATAATAGAACAGAGGCAGGAAACCCAGCTGATAGGTGTCAACTACCGGGTTGGCGACCTTACCAACCAGATCGCGGTCGTAGGTGAGTGCCAGTACATTTTTTGTATTCAGTACATTAACCAGGTCAAGACCAATTTCATGTGTCAGCTTATGCGTATTCATGGTATAATTGATCTTAATATCCAGGCGGAAATAATCTTTGAGCTGCAAGGAATTTGTTTTGGAATCGATATACTGTACATCGCTGGAGATACGGGTAGCTGCCGTGTCAATGGGTGTAAAACGGTGTCCACCGGCCATGGTTATCTTCATCCCGGTGCTTAAGCGGCTTTTTTCCGTAATCCGGAATTCTTTCCCCACCAGCAAATTGGCTGCGTAAATGCCATTGAAATCGGTATTGCGGGTAATGCCATCACTTCCTACATAGGTGCTATTGAAGAGGGAACCGGTAAGCATGAAAAAGAATGATTTATCAAAGAATTTTTCGAGGGTAAGTTCCAGGCCATAATTCTCGCCGGTGCCTTTGTTAACAAGCGTATCCGGAAAAAAACGGCTGAAACCAACACCCTGATTAAGCATAGAGAATGCCGATGATTTTTTCTCGATGGGTACATCATACAAATGCTGGTAATAGGTTTCCAGTTTCAAATGCGTACCCTTTTTGATATAATAGTCATAAGCCACCACAGCCTGAGCGCTGTGCATAAATCCTACGTTCAGGTTATGCATATAATAACTTCCGTCGGGGTTGTAGATATAATTGCCGTTGGCATCCTGCTGATGATAAAAATAAACATAGGTGGGCATCATCTGGCTATGCAATCCCAGACCGAATGACAGCGACTGTTTGTCATTAATTAAATACTTGGCCCCGGCGCGGGGATCAACCGATTCGCTTCCATTCAGGGTCAGATATTGTCCATGCAAACCAAAGGTGGTGACAAAATTATCGGAAGGTTTATATTTCAGCTGAGCATAAGGCTGCAACAGCAAAGTAGCTCCTACATAATTCCAACGGTTTACAAAACGATAGGTATTTTCATTGTAATTACTGTCTATCATATTAAATGTATACAGATCGTTGGTCATACCGGCCTTCATGCTGGTATGGCTGTTGAACTTTTTATTAAGAAAAAAGTTCAGGGAATATTTCATCTCGGTATAGCGATAGCCCATTTTGGGAATTACTGAATCGAGTGCATACGAAGGGCTGCGGTATACCAATTCATGTTTGGCATAGGAATCGGAGATGGATGCAGCCAGAATAATTTTCAGAAAAGCAGTTGTGCTCAAGCTTTTGGAATAGGCTGCTCCCACTACTCCAGTGGCAGAACCAAAAAACTGATCGCGATTACTATCACCGTACAAATCCTGAGCAGGTGATGTATACGAGCTTACCTTGATATTGATATCGCTGGCGCCGCCCATACCAAAGAAAGAGAGATTGCCTCCTCCTTTCAAAGGGAAATTAAGTTTAAAAGAACCATCCTGGTATTGAGGCACGGCGCTGGTACCAATCTGGATATGCATAAACTGGAAGAGCTGTAAGGTAGAGTAACGATAAGCAACCAAAAAGCTGGATCCCGATGATTTTGAAATAGGGCCCTCTCCTGTCAGTTCTGTTCCCAGAAATCCAAGCTGAGCCGTAAACTCATCTTTTTCATTGTTTCCGTTTCTCATCCGGAGATCAAAAACACCTGCAATACTGTTTCCGAATTCGGCAGGGAAAGCACCGGTAAAGAAATCTGAATTCTCGAGCATTTTTGTATTCAGCATACTCACCGGGCCACCTGTAGTACCTGCAATGGCAAAGTGATTGGGATTGGGAATATCTACTCCTTCGAGTCTCCACAAAACACCCAGGGGAGAGTTTCCGCGTACTACAATATCGTTACGTGAATCATCCGCTCCCTGTACACCCGCATAATTGGAAGCCATCCGGGCGGGATCATCCCTGCTGCCTGCATAGCGGCTGGCTTCTTCTACTGAAAAGGTACGCGAGCTTACTGTTGCCATTTCATTCATCACCTCACCCGGATGACCGGTAGCAGTAACCACTACTTCTTTCATTTCCTTAGCGCTGGATTCCATCTCCACATTCAGAATCACTTCTTTGGCTGAGTTTACCAGTATATTGGGGATGGTAACAGCTCCGTAGCTTGAGTAATTTACTTTCAGAGTATACTTGCCAAGCAGCACTTCTCCCAGGCGATAATATCCTTTTTCATCGGTGGTAGTGCCGGTTACCAGGGCAGAATCTTTATACAACCTTACTACAGCTCCGGTTATACCAGTCCTGGATTCCTTGTCCACTACATTACCGCGAATTACCTGATGTATGCCTGACTGGGCCAGAAAAGAAAGCGGGAGGATAAGAAACAGAAATAAAAGAGGGAACCGGGGTATTTGCATAACAGAAAAGCCTTCTTTGCGGGCAAACAAACTTAATCTTTTTTTGTAATTTCAAGCTCTACCCTTCTGTTACGTGCTCTTCCTGCTGCCGAGGCATTGGATGCGATAGGTCGGGTGGCTCCGAATCCTTTATATTTCAGGTTATTCTTTACACCTTTTCGCAGCAGGTAGTTATACACCGTATAGGCCCGCTGTTCGCTCAGGGTTTGATTATTCAGATCATAACCCGAGTTGTCCGTATGACCGTTCACCTGCAACTCCAAAAAAGGATTCTCTTTCAAAAAGGCTACGATATAATCCAACTCGTCATATGACTCTTCCAGCAGATCGGCTCTATCGGGTTCGAAAAACACGTTATGCAGTTTAATGATCTGTCCCACCTTCATATCCTTGGCTGATGCCGTTTTAAAACTGTCAATAGGCAGGCTCTTTTCTGCCAGAATCATGGAATCGAGTTTGGCTGTATGAACGGTGTCTGCCTGTCTATCGTCATACATGGCAAAATCATCCATAAAATAATAGATCTCGTGTTTTGAAAATGGTTTTTTGATGCGTTTAAAATCCTTGTTCAGTTTATCGGCCATATTCCCGATGGTAATATAACGCTCTCCTCCTATGGCGGTATAGGTCATCGTAAGCTTGGTCCACTGGTAATCATCAATGATCCCCTTTTTATTTGTTACCTGTACTTTAAACTCTTTAGGTAATTGCTCCACCTGTTGCTGATTGAGCTGCTTTTTTGAAAAACAAACACCCAGCGATTTGGAGGCATAGGTGCTCCATTCGCCAAAACAAATCCAAAATTCTACTTTGTATTTATGTCCTGCTTTCAGATTCGAATCAAGACGAACTTCCAGATATTCCCGGTAGTTAAGCTGAAACCGTAAACCCACAAAACATTTTCCACCGTGAGGGTCCACCTTTTTATCACCGCTCAGCTTAAAGGGGCCGCGATAATAATCTGCGGTATAGATATTTTTCCAGGGTTTGGCTGCAGGAACGAACAATCCTTTGCCAATGTACTTTTCAAAACCCGGATTCGGGATGAGATTGGTTTGTCCAAGGATAAGAGCCGGTAGCAGGAACAAACTCCATGCTAGCGCCATCCTTCGGAACTGTATCCGGAAGTTTAGGGTATAAAAACCGAATGCACAAAAAACTGCGGGGTGATCAGCTTTGGGCATGAACAGTGTTACTTTGGAACTTGAATTCTTTTATCGTATCCACAAAAAACTTCACTTTGCTTTTCTCGGTATCCGGATATAATCCATGACCCAGGTTGGCGATATGCCTGTGGGGACCAAATGCATTCAGCATCTGCAATGTTTCTCGGTAAATCACTTCTTCATCAGCATACAGCAAACAGGGGTCCATATTTCCCTGAAGGGTTTTTCCAGGTCCTATCAGTGCTTTGGATTCAGCAATATCCATGGTCCAATCCAGTCCTATCGTATCGCAAGGGATAGCAGCCAGGTCTTTTCTGGCAAAAAAAGCATCTTTCGCAAAAACAGTAATTGGTACCTCTTTTGTCTTTTTTACTTCCCGGCATATTTCAGCCAGGTAAGGAAGGGCAAATTCCTTGTATTGAGCCGGACTAAGTACACCGGCCCAGGAATCGAATAATTGTACCATATCGGCGCCGGCTTTTACCTGTGCTATCAGATAATGTATGGTGCTTTGGGTAATCTTTCCAAGCAGAGCATGAGCCAGCTTGGGTTGAGTATATAAAAAGCGCTTGGCTACAGAGAATGTTTTGGAACCGCTGCCTTCCGTCATATAAGCAAAAATGGTCCAGGGGGCTCCGGCAAAGCCGATCAGAGGAACCTTTCCTGCCAGGGCTTCTTTGGTAAGGCTGATCGCATCAAGCACGTATTGTAAATCATCGGCCTGGGCAATATGCAGTTTATCTATATCAGCCTGGGTTTTAATGGTTTTTTCAAACCACGGCCCTTTGGCTTCTATCATCTGGTAGGGCAATCCCATTGCTTCCGGCAAAACGAGTATATCCGAAAATATAATGGCAGCATCTACACCCAGTATATCAACAGGCTGTAAGGTAACTTCACAGGCAAATTCAGGTGTTTCAACCAATTCCTTGAATCCACCCATCTTTTCTCTTACTTTCCTGTATTCTGGCAATACCCTCCCGGCCTGGCGCATCAACCAGACAGGGGTACGTTCCGTTTTTTCCCCTCTTGCGGCACGAAGAATGAGGTCATTCTGTAGTTTCATAGGGTAAAAATAAGCATTTTGCAATGGAAGATACAGATTCCATGTCTTTCGCGTGCAGATTAGGGGCATTTCACCATTCGAAGTAGGTTTTTTTTACCTAATTTCGATGTTCTCCCTTCAGTATCATTTTGACATTATTTCTTAATGAAATCTATAATACTTGGTATTTTGTTTCTCCTAGCCTTAACCTGCCATCTAAATGGACAGTCGAGCGAACAATATATCCGCTCAACCCTACTAAAAAATACGTTTGACAGCTATTCCTTTACCCCAGCCCCGAAACGAAAATTGCTGGATCTTAGTACCAAATCCTTTTTGTCAAGGATCAATCCCGCCAACTACCTGGCAGCTGGAATACTTTTTGTTTACCAGAGAATATTTTCTGAACAGATACAGGCCCAATGCAAATATGTTGTAAGCTGTTCAGAATACACAAAATTATCTATTCAGCATCATGGTTTAATAATGGGCTCTCTGATAGGTCTGGATCAGTTAAGCTGTTGTTTTCCGACTGTTACTGTAGATTACCCGGAGTATTTGCTCAACACAAAAATGCAGGTCATAAATAACGGGCTGGATGAGTAAATGGTTTTGCGGGTTATTTCCTCTCCTGATGTTGTTTTACAATGCGACTTCTGCCCAAGCCGATAAAAAATTGCTCCATTACCTTGCGGTAAATAAGCTCTGGCAGGAAGAAGCGGCTTATCTTCATGAACTTCCCAGCAAAGTACCGGATGATTCTCTTCACTATTTCTGGGCCAAATATTATCTGCAAACGGGGGCGGATTCATTCTTTTTGTCTGCTTATGAAAAAAGCAAAAATCTTTTTCTGGATGATACAGGTTCTTCTAATCTGGCCAATATTCATTTTCTGGTCAGACCTGCTGGTGTCCGCCAAAAATGGTTCACTTCTTACGATGAAAAGAAAGGTACTCCGCTATCACAATCTATCAGAATGGTCTATGACGCAAGCGAGCGACCATTGGAGGCAAATCCTCAGTTATTACCGGATAAACTGGAGGATGATTTTTTGCAGTTCCGAAAATCATTTCATCATAAAGCATGGATAGCAGCAACTCTTTCAGCTGCTGTACCAGGACTTGGTAAGTTATATGCTGGTCGTAAAGCATCCGCTGGAATGACATTTATCCTGAATTCAGCCTATGCCCTTCAGGCCTATGAAAGTTATGCGAAATTAGGCCCACGGAATGCTTTTACTATTTATTCCATAGGTTTGTTCGGTCTGTTTTATACGGTCAATGTATATGGCAGCTGGCATGCCGTTAAAGAAGTCAGGAAAGAAAGAAAAACACAATTTCTAATACATGCGGAGGAGTACTATCGTTTTCATTATCCTAACAGCCTGTATTTCTGAATTAAGGTCACAGGATTTTTTTGCTTCAGATTTGCTGGCATTAGAAAGAAAAATCTATGTCTGCAAAACTGATTCGGAAAAAACTCCTTTCCTTATTCAGAAGCTTAATCTTTATATTTCCCGTTCTGATTATTCCATGAATGCATTAAAAGAGGCACGTCGGATCAATTATGAACTGATAAGCATGCCACAGCAGCGTGATCGTTTTTTGTGGAATGCTGCTCTCCTTTGTCAACTGAACCAGCAAAGCGATTATGCCATATACTATTACAACAGGTATAAAGAAAAAACGGGCGATTCTTCCATTACAACAACACTTCTTGAAATCCTTATCCAGAGTTCTCACGATACATCACTGGTTTCTTTACTTACAGAGCGTCTTTCATCCAAAGACAGTAGCTTTCACTGTTTGAAATGCCTGAATACCATGGGTTCATATGAAAAAAGAAACCGTGCGGCATATATACTCAGTTCGGTAGTTGTTCCCGGCCTTGGAACTGCGCTGGAAGGTTACCCTTTAAAAGGCTTAAACTCTCTCTTGATTTCGGCGGCAATAACTTATGGTGTGGTGGCACTTGTACAAAGCCAGGACTATCCTGCTGCTATTTTAATCGGAGCCGGACTGGGCGTCAAATTTTACATTGGAAACATCCGGTTGACCAACAAACTGTTTACCGACAGGGAGAGCCGTCAAAAAGGAATGCTTGCAGAAAACTGCAAGCATTCGATGAATGAATTACTAAAAAAATATCCGCTTCAGTTCAAGTAGGCTTACTCACTTAATCGGTGTGATTTTGCCCATATAACCCGAACCATGTTTTAAATTACCGATGTAAAAAGGAGCAAAAAACACTCCGAGTCCAACTGTGCTGATACATCCCCCTCCGAGAACTAATCCGTAATTTTGTGTACCAAGAAACCCTACCGTTTCTATAACTGCACCTCCAATACCCATTCCGCAACCCACTAACAGAGGAACTTTATTGGGCCTGATTGTCATGGAGTATGTTACAAACTCATTATCAATCACACTTACGTTGGTTACCACTTTCCGGTCTTCAGGCTTCATGTTGTTGGCATTGACAGAATGTACTTTATTAACATATTCTCCGGTATTGTAATCAAATACTGCATATTGAAAATATTCAGAAACCTTCTGAGCTTTTGCTTTTGCAGCTTCCGCTTTTCTTTCCTTTTTACTTTTTATGGTCGGTCCACCGCCATAGGATACATATATTTTATTGTCGCTATGAATTGCTTTTATGTCAAATACATCCCAACCATTGTATGTTATGTTTCTATCCAGATTGGAAGCCCATAGCATCGATCCGTCTTTCGCAAGTTTAAATGCGGTAACATTGTGTTTGTTACAATAATAATTGGTATAGCAGTTTCCTTTGCTGTCACAGGTACGGGTTGTATAGTTACGCATCCGGGAACAAAGCAGGACTACGTTATCATCATCAAGAGATTGAACGGTCTCTATCACATAGTCACTGGCCAGTTCTTCATCATCTTTTTCTTTTCTTTTTTTGGATCGAACCACAGCGCTTTTCTTCTTATCTCCCTTATCTTCTGCAAAAAGCCTGTCCAGTAAGGACTTGGTGAAATAGACAAAATTGATGTTTTCCACATCAAACGTCTCGTTGTTTAAGGTCGCATACATGATCCCGTGGGTAGCTCTTCCTTTAGGATCCTTATCCAGATCACAGAAAAATCCATACACTTTCATTACTTTACCGCTTACCTTATATCCCATGCTGAATATATTTTTTTTGTCGAATTTGAAAGCATGCGATTTGATTTTCCCGGAAGCAGGATCGATTACAGAGAAAATAGGATAACGTCTGTTCTCTCCTTTTGACATTCCTTTTGCATCTTCCTTGCTAATGGTTACAATACTTTCCACATGAAGATTGCCATCATCACCGAATTCGTAATCGGAAGAAAGTCCAAACGATTTTCCTGCAACGGTAATAGGCAAACTTACCTGGCCGGAATTGGCAAAAGAGAAGTCTTTGTTCAACAATTTGTATTCAATCCGAATATCATCGTCTTTATTGCCTGATAATTCTCCTCCAATAATGATGCGTTCATCACTTTTCCTGTTACCCATTACAAAAAGGGAAGATCTTTTCTTGCTTTTAGAATCCGAATTAAGTTCATATACTTTTTTTATCGGGGTCAGCAATTTAAGCTGGCTATCAAAGCTTTCCACCCATAGCTCCTGCTTATTTTTCACATCCTTAGTCCAGAAAACATATATAATATCCTCCAAAAGAATAGCTTTATAATACACCAGCTTATCAAATTTGGATACATACTTGGCGTTCTCTTTAAACCCGATAAGACCTACCTCACCCGCCTTCTGCATCGTTTCCTTGTCAAAGGCTACGATCTTCATTTTCCGATCGGCCTTAGAGCGTTTTATGGCCAGGTTATGGAATTTGGCGTAAATAAATTTAGAGTTGCTTCCGATGAAATAGTCAAAAAAGCCATCTGCTTTATTGGAATACAATTGTTTTTCAGACCAGGCAATATTTACATCCTGAGCTTTTAGAAAAGGGGTAAAAAAAACAGTGGAAAGAAAAAGTAAAATAATGGCTTTTTTCATTGTGGTTTATTTAGAATTTATCGAAATGCAATACCTAACTCATAACCGCATTGGACAACAAAATTGACACTGGTCTTTGTAACAGGCGTCATAACATAATAGGTGGATGAGTTACCGGAGGAATTATTATAAGCCTGGTAACTATCAAACTGGTTATAGGTGGAATTCCGGATCCCGAATCCAAAATAAAAATGATGTGTCGTTCTTATTTTTCCATCTGTTGCAAAATGGTAGCCATAATTCAGATAGTACAGGTTAGTTACAATGTCTGCTGTCGGAGCTCCATGTATATATCCCCCTTGTCCGCCTCCTGTGGTTATGGCTGTGGAATCACTCATCAACATTGAATTTTTGTAATGTCTTATTCCCATTTCAAGGTAACCGGTATTTTCATCACCTGAATAGCGGTTATAACTGTTGAAATACAAACGAGCTGCAAGACTCAGGTATAAACTCGAACCTTTATAAACACCTTTTGTAAGTAATGTGGCATCATCAATATTACTGCCGCCATTATCCTCCCAAGTGGGAATTATCGTTTGCATATAATCCTTTCCGTAACAATAACCGAGTCCACCCTGAACCCCGAACATATCACCAAATTTGTGCTCATACTGAAGGGCAAAAATGTTACGAGCCAACATAAAAGGGTTCAACTCAATAAGATCGTGTATTTCTGAATTGTTAGATGTTCGTTCCTTTGTTCCGTTCTTGCCATCGGAATTAAAAATGGATGTTTTATCCGGAACATAGTTCTTATCCTGATCATTGGGTAAGCCAGGGGCATTCTGAGATTTCAGACCCGAATTCAAAAAACCAAATAGTACTACAAATATGATAACCTTTATTCTATATATCATCCTCTGATCATTTTATCTTTATTAATGTTACATAGAAAGATAGAGTCTTTACCTTATCTTCCAGTGAGCTACCGGAAAGGCTATGATCATTTGGAAGTTGGATAGCTTCGGGAAGCAGATCCACCAGATTTTTCACATAGTTGAGTTTGATGGCATAAGAAACATTATCCGCATTCCGGATCGAGGAATTTACCACCCCAATCAGCTCGGCCTTATCTGTAAACAGAGGCCCACCACTATTTCCGGGCTGAACAGGAACGGACGTCTGATACGTGTTGATAGCATTATTGTAACCTGTTTTAGAGCTTATTTTTCCATCGGTAAATTTGGCTTCCATGCCCATACCGGTAAGCGCATGAGGATATCCGATAGTGAAAACTGTAGACCCTACTTCCACCCCGCCACCATCCTTAAAAGAATATTTAAGCGGGTCCAGAGGCTTGAATGCATCATCCTTAATCTGAAGTATGGCCAGATCGTTATCAATATCTTTCTGGATTACGACTGCATTGTAGTTTTTTATCTCCCCGCCCTGATTCATTTGCAGGACTATTTTATTCGCATTCTTAATGACATGGAAATTAGTCAGTACAAAACCCGAAGATGAGATTATCAAACCGGAGCCGGTTGCTTTTACATCCATATCGGCTTCAGAGCGGCTAGTATATCCGGTTCCTTTAAAATCAATTTCCTTTACAATCAGTTTCTCGACCGAAATTGTCGATTTCCCGCTAACGGCAAAACCAATGTTCGTACCCGGATTTCGACCACGATCCATACTATACTGAATGCTTCCATTGATGGAATAGATTGTTTTTTCTCCATTGCTGATGACTTTGATATCGTTTTGCCCGTTTTTTACAATATCTCCGGAGAACATGCCATCAGCACGAGTTGCGCTGATTCCCTCGTATACGGATCCAATATAAAAGGATCCATTAGTAATCAGAAAGAAATTATAATTCTGCCAATCTTTAAATCCAAAGATCAGCCCGCCTTTTTCCCCATCCTTCATTTTGGCCATATTCACCACAGCTTGTATAACAAATTCAGAAGCATCAATGGGATGGCTTATATAACGAGATGCACCGGAAGAGGTGTAAGAAGTAAGTTGAAGATTTCCGAAACGTAATTCGGCAGAGGTTTTGTCACTATTATACAAATCCCAGTCATTCGTATTATCATTAAATGATTCTTCAAAAATCCGGCTTGTTCTACCATCTTCATCATATTCTTTGTAAGTCGGCTTGGCTTTTCCGTTTACAAAATCAATTTCTTTCCAAATCTTTCCGCTTTCATAATAATAATAAGATGTACCTATCTCCGATCCACTTTTGTCAAAGGTCCGGATCGTTTTCTTGTTCCCGTTTTTATAATACCAGGTACATGTTTCTGAGTATATATTCAGGCTTTCATCTGCATCACTTGTGGTAAGAATATGTCCATCAAAATAAATCGCCCCTCCATTGGTATAAAATGATTTATATCCATTGGGGTCTGAAATTTTGGTACGACAGTAATAAGAATTGGATTCATCAATGGACTTACCGGTTTTGTCAAAAAATACCTTTTGCTGCCCTGACACGTTCCATGAACCAAGGAAAAAAAATGCAAACAAGGATATAAAATAACGGAGAGGCTTGTTCACACATTTCTTTGTCATAACAAGCGATATCAGGATAAGAAAATTATTTAGGGGTGATGGAGAAGCAATATTATGATAAATATTTCGAACCACAATATGTTTTTTTGGATGAAATAATAGAATTTGGCTTTTAACAGCCTATTAATCTGCATTTTCAAGCAAAAAAATAAGTACATAATTACATAAGAAAAAGATAGAAAATATAGCAATTGAGTAAATGGTCGTTTTTAGTGAGTAAATGGCAGACCTGACTGAGTATTTAGCAACCGGCATTTCCCATATCTTCGTTACATGAATTTGAATTTTGCTCCGGGAAATAAATAACTTTGCTTTAATGGATACGCCTGATCAATTCCGCAAACTGCAGGAACAGCTTGAAAAAGAAAAGTCCTGGCCACTGGTTTATATGTTCAAATTCATTATTCCGGCCGATAACCAGAAAATGGCGCTCGTTGAAACTATGTTTTCCGATGAAGCTGTTATCAGTCAGAAATCTTCCGGAAAAGGGAATTATATAAGTATTACCGTTAAAGAAGTTATGCTGGATGCCAAATCCATCATTGATATATACTCCCGCGCAGCCCAAATTCCCGGAGTGATTTCCCTTTAATTGTTCTAAATCAATTGACAAACTACGCTTCTATACGTAGTTTCATATACGTCTAAATGCTCATATTACGTATGTGTTAATAACTAAATTGATATACAGCCGGAATAAAATTAGGGGATTATACTTTTGATTCTCTTTTTCATATTAATACGATAGCTAACCATGGCTCGGGGCGATTTTTATATTAGTTTGTCTGGTTTCGGAAGTCATGAAATCAAGAACGCAGCAAAAAAAACCTTTCGGTTTACAGAACTTATCTGTGAGGAAATCAACAGCCATGGTTTTTCCCTCCGTGTATGGATAGAAAAATCGGAAACGACCCGCAAGAACCAGGTAACCCCTTATCTGGAGTTTTCTCTCGGAACCTTAAAACACAAGCTGTTCAGCAATCGTCTTACCCATTTCAGTTTTGAAACCCATACCCCCTTTCTTGTTCCGGAAGATTGCAAACTGTATGTACAACTGACCCCAGCCCTCAAAATGAAGGAATTTTCTTCCAGGCTTCATTGCGAACTTGTCTAATTCAACCCGAAGGACTATATTTGCCGTCACCCCCCTGAAAAAGCCAGTAAGCTCTTTTCATGAAAATGCTTACTTTTACCCTTCTTAAATCAGATCCTATGCGTATAATGAGGTTGGCTATTGCATTTATTATCTGTCTTGTTTATTCTTTCAGCGGTTTTTCTCAGAATGCAACCATACGTGGAAAGGTAACGGAGTCGGCTAAAGGAGAAGCTGTATTATTTACCACTGTTTATCTCAAAGGCACCAAGTTTGGTGTACAAACAAATGTGGAAGGCTTATACAGCATTACCCAGGTGCCTCCCGGAAACTATCTGATTGTAGTAAAATCCCTGGAGTATGACTCCGTAGGAATTCCTATTACTGTAAAAGCCAACGATATTCTTCAAAAAAATATTATCCTAAAGAAAAGAGCCGTTGAACTGACAGGCGTTACAATCGATGCCGGCACAACACAAAAAGAAGAACACCCGAATGTATCGGTATATACCATTACCCCCGTTGAAATTAAAATGGTACCGGCTATCGGCGAACCCGATATAGCCCAGTATATGCAAAACATTCCGGGTATCATTTCTTCAGGAGATGCAGGTGGTCAGTTATATATCCGGGGTGGATCTCCTGTTCAGAATGAAGTGCTGCTGGACGGAATGCTCATCTATAACCCCTTCCACTCGATCGGTCTCTTTTCCGTATTCGATAATGATATCATAAAAAATGCCGATATCTATACCGGCGGATTCAATTCCCAATACGGAGGTCGTCTTTCGGCCGTCATGGATATCACCACCAAGGACGGAAACAAAAAAGAACTCAGTGGTAAAGTAAGCGCCAGCACATTCGGTGGTAAAGTAATGCTGGAAGGTCCTTTAAAAAAGTTAAAAGAAGATGACGAAAACAGCGGCAGTACTACGTTTATCGTTTCTGCCAAATCATCTTATCTGCAACAGGTTTCTCCTGTTCTTTATTCCTATGCCAATGGTAAAGAAGGGTTGCCTTTTGACTATACCGACCTATACGGTAAAATATCTTTTAATGCCGGAAACGGAAGTAAGCTTAATCTCTTTGGTTTCGATTTCAGCGACGGTGTACACCAATACCACGGCCTCGATAGCCTGGGATGGAGATCATATGGTTTTGGAGGAAACTTTGTGGTGGTGCCACAAAACTCACAAACGATTGTTACCGGTCACTTTGCCTATTCCAATTACAAAATAGGTATGCAGGAAACGATCTATGACAGTGCACAAACAAGCTCTATCAAAGGATTCAATTTCGGTCTCTCTTTTGCCGATTACTTTGGAAAAGATCAGCTCGATTATGGTGTTGAATTAATCGGTAACTCCACCAATTTCAATTTCCATAATGAGGTAGGACATCTGATAGAACAAACAGCCAACTCCACGGAGTTTGGAGCTTTTATCAAATACCGTATGCTGCTGCTGAATGAAAAACTGATCCTGGAGCCAGGTTTCCGTTATCAGTATTACGCCACCATCAATGCCAGTTCGCCCGAACCACGTATTGGTATGAAATACAATATCAGCAAAAAATTTCGTCTGAAAGCTTCCGGTGGAATGTACTCACAGAATCTCGTGAGTGCCGTACCTGAAAAAGATGTGGTTAACCTATTCTACGGTTTTCTGGATGCTCCCAGTGATATTCCTTCTTCTTACACGGACCAACAAGGTAATGTTCACCAGATTACACAGGATCTTCAAAAAGCATGGCATGCCATTTTCGGTTTCGAGTATGATCCGATGAAGAATCTGACCTTAAATGTGGAAGGTTATCTGAAAGACTTTACCCAGCTCACCAACCTGAACAGGGATAAACTGTTTGATGATGATGCCGCACATGCCAGTTATCCGGATGCAGTAAAAAAGGACTTCATTATTGAAACCGGTAAGGCCTATGGTGTTGACGTTGAAGCTAAATACCATTACAAACGTATGTATTTCTGGGCTGTGTATGACCTCGGATATGTGACACGCTGGGATGGCACGGAAACCTACCGTCCTCACTTCGACCGTCGTCACAATGTGAATCTGGTGGCTTCCTATAAATTTGGTAAAAATGACGACCGTACCTGGGAAATTGACGTCCGTTATAATTTCGGTTCCGGCTTTCCATTTACACCTACCCAGGGGTTTTATCAGAACCAGACTTTCCAGGGTGGCATCAATACCAACTATACCAATTCACAGGGTACATTGGGTACCATGTATGGAACATACAATTCGGCCGAGTTGCCTGTTTATGCCCGTCTGGATATGAGTATCAAGAAATCCTTCGAAATGGGTAAGAAATCCTTGCTTGAACTCAGCGCCGGAGCTACCAATGTACTGAACCGGGAAAATATTTTTTATGTGGACAGGATAACCAGTGCCACTGTGTATCAGCTTCCTATCATGCCAACCGTATCAATTGGGTGGACATTCTAGGAGGATGCAGAAAATATTCCTACTTTTGGCAGGCCTTTCGCCGTTAAGCATTCAGCTATGTCAAGCAACACCAAATATATCTTTGTAACCGGAGGTGTAACCTCTTCTCTCGGTAAAGGCATCATCTCCGCATCTCTTGCTAAGTTACTGCAGGCCAGAGGATATACCGTTACTATCCAGAAACTGGACCCCTATATCAACGTCGATCCAGGCACCCTGAATCCTTATGAACATGGGGAATGTTATGTAACCGATGATGGAGCAGAAACAGATCTGGATCTTGGTCATTATGAACGTTTTCTGAACGTTCCTACCACACAGGGCAATAACGTTACAACCGGCAGAATCTATAAAACAGTTATTGAAAAAGAACGCCGGGGCGATTATCTGGGCAAAACCGTTCAGGTTATCCCTCATATTACCGATGAAATCAAAAACAGGATCAAACTGTTGGGCAAAACAGGTAATTATCAGTTTGTCATTACCGAAATAGGTGGTACAGTAGGTGATATTGAATCCCTGCCTTATATAGAAAGTGTACGTCAGCTTAAATGGGAACTGGGCAAAGATGCCCTCGTTATTCATTTGACCCTGGTACCTTATCTGAGCGCCAGCGGTGAGCTGAAAACAAAACCTACCCAGCATTCGGTTAAACTGCTGCTGGAATACGGCGTACAACCCGATATTCTGGTATGCCGTACCGAACACCCGTTAAGCCGGGAACTTAAAAACAAGGTAGCCCTCTTTTGCAATGTAGAACCCAGTGCTGTTATAGAAGCCAGAGATGCAAGCAGCATTTATGAAGTTCCGGTATTGATGGAACTTGAAAAGCTGGATCTTGTGGTGCTTAACAAATTACAACTCACATCCGGAAACTACAATTCAGAAATGACGGAATGGAAGGAGTTTCTGCATAAACTGAAACATCCCAAACAGGAAGTAAAGATTGGATTGGTAGGGAAGTATATAGAGCTGAAAGATTCTTATAAATCCATTGCCGAATCGTTTATTCATGCCGGCGTAGCCAATGAGTGTAAGGTTCAGATTGAATGGATCCACTCTGAAAGTATTACCCCTGAAAACGTAGCCGATAAACTCAAAGGACTGAAAGGTATTTTAGTAGCTCCTGGTTTCGGCAACAGAGGGATAGAAGGAAAAATAAGCACTATCCGTCATGCCCGCGAAAATAATATTCCTTTTCTCGGTATCTGTCTGGGTATGCAATGTGCAGTGATAGAATTTGCCCGTAATGTATTGGGACTAGCCGATGCGCATAGCACCGAGATGGATGCAGATACGCCTTACCCTGTTATCTCCCTTCAGGAAGCACAAAAAAGTGTAATCAATAAAGGCGGAACCATGCGTCTGGGTGCTTATACCTGTCGCCTGGCCGACAGCTCTAAAGCACGTGAGGTATACAAAAAAGATACCATCACCGAGCGTCATCGTCACCGCTACGAATTCAACAATGAATATCTGGCCGATTTTGAACAAGCCGGAATGATGGCCACAGGTCTTAATCCGGAAGGAGCCCTGGTGGAGATTGTGGAGTTAACCAATCACCCCTGGTTTATAGGCGTTCAGTTTCACCCCGAATACAAAAGCACGGTTATAAACCCGCATCCTTTGTTTGTGGGCTTTGTAAAAGCGGCAATAGAGGTGGGTGTGGTGGTGGCGAAGTGATATTGCCAATGACTTGTTACGAAAACTCCGCTTCGATTAAAAAGATCTCCTAAGAACCGAAATCATATTCTTGCTGATCAGAAATGATGGATCATGCTGCGCTGCATGCAAGCAGGACACAAATGCCTTCCACGATTTTTTGTTTTGGGATTGTTCTAAAGCGAGCCAGTAATAACGATTAAACAGTGTTTTTTTTCTGTAGTTTAAAGGCAAATGCTTTCTTACCTCTGTGGAGTCAAAGATTTTTTTCCATATTATTATGTACTGTTCATGAGCCCTCTCAGACCCGGCAGAGATGCTATCTCCGCCATGGAAATTAATAATTGTCGTGATCTCTTCGACTTCATAAAGCGGATATTCCAATAAAATTCTTATCCACATATCATAATCAATATTCAACGGAAGTGTTTCATTGAACACCTGTTTTTGAAAAACAGAGTTATGTACACAAACATTCGGTAAATACATTACATTTTTAAAGATGTATTCCAGAGCATGTTGATTATTACGAAGGACAACAGCCTGTTTTTCAGTTGCACGATCCTTCGTATGCACTTCCGCAAAGGTCCTGAACATAGCCACAGGCTCCTTTTTAGCTATAATAGCAGCATTCAAGGCTGCTAAATGATTCGGCAAATAGGCATCGTCATCATCCAAGAAACATATATAGCGTCCTCTTGCATTTGAGATACCGGCATTCCTTGCCGCCCCGGCACCTTTGTTTACCTGGTAAAAATAGGAAAGTCGCTTATCTGCATATTTCTCAACCTGCTGTCTCGTATTATCCGGTGAGCCATCATCCACAATGAGGAGTTCAAAATCCAAAAAAGTCTGATTCAAAACACTTTCAATGGCTTGCACCAATACAGTAGCTCTGTTGTAGGTGGTAAGTATTACTGAAAAAAAAGGCCCATTAGTCATTTCCGGCATCAGCTGGTGATTATATCAGCATTTATATACGTCCATAACATGGAACATTCCTGCCAGGTCCAGGAATTATCCTTAAACCGTCTTATCGATTCCGCCTGAATCTGAGGCCCATTCCAGATATCGGACTTCAGAAAATGCGCTGAATTGATCTTATCCAGAACAAATTCCTTTACCGGTTCCGCCTTGAACCACTCAACCAAAGGCGAACTAAATCCTATCTTGAGTTTACGGGTTCGGATAACCTCCGGCATTTTATTTTTCATCGCATCACGCAGAATACGTTTGGTGAATCCCTGACCTATTTTACTTTCCAGTGGAAGGGAAAAAACAAAACAAACCAGGCGCCAGTCCATAAAGGGCATCCTGATTTCTATCTGACTCTGCATGGATGCCCTGTCAAAATTACGAAGTAGCCCTTGCAGCATATCCCGGTGAAAGCCCAGATACACTGATTTTTCGAGAGAATTCAACGAGGAAAGATTTTCCGATTTATCCGTTAGTTCGCTTAAAGGAGAGCCGGAAAAAGGATAAAGAATTCCAGGAGGAGAAGGACTCTTGACATTCTTCTTCAGTATTCCTTTCACCCTTTCTTTCAGCTCACTGCTCATGAGGTTCAGGAATGGGTTGCTTTTGAAAGCTTTCTTCAAACGATCCAGTTCAGCCTTTGCTGAAACTACACCCGATTCATCAAATAAACCCAGATAAGTCTGCGCAATATCTTCGGTCAAGATGCTATTTCCACTGTTACCGGCCCATTGATAGGCCTCTCTGACCATATAGGGATATCCAAAAAGCATTTCGTCCACTCCATGCCCATCCAGGGATACTTTAATTCCCCCATCCCTCATAGCTCCATATAAATCGGAAAGCATAGCTATGGGTGAGCCTAAAATATCGTCAAACCGTTTTGTAGATGTGTCAATTTTAGAGACCAGTTGTACAAAATCTGTTTCCACAAAATGTGCTTTGGAGCCGGTATATCGGATCACTTCATCTGCAAATTGCTTTTCATCCTGATTGGTACCTTTGAAATATGCCACATAGGCCTGCTGCCAATCGGGCGGGATACGTGATTTATCCTGGCTGCCAAGCATCAGATGATGCATCATGCTGTTTACAGCCGAAGAGTCCACGCCCCCGCTTAACGCCGTCGCCAATGCCACATCACTCCGCATCCGGATCCGGCAGGCATCTTCCAATAACTCCCGGAAGTGTGCTACCTGATCTTCATATTGGTGAGAAATTTCAACTCTGTGCTCCACCGTGCTCCACCATCTTTTTTGTTGAGGAATGGCCCCCTTCGTCAGGAGCATCCAGTGACCTGGTAACAGTTGGAACGTGTTTTCAAAAATAGTATGTCCCCTTCCTATCAATGCATTGGGGTCGCCTATGACCCTGCCTAAGTTATCAGAATTTACGACACGCTTTAACCCATCCAGATGGCTGAATGCAATGGTTTCAGAGGCAAATGCAAATAAAACGCCAGGAGTATAATGATAATAAAGCGGTTTAATCCCAAACCTGTCACGGGCCAGGAACAAGGTCTGTTCTTTACTGTCCCAAATGGCAAAGGCCCACATCCCATTAAATTTATACAGACATTCTTTACCCCAACAATGGTAAGCGGCCAATATCACTTCCGAGTCCGAGTCACTTCGAAAATTATATCCTTTTTGTCCAAGTTCTTTCCGTAGTTCCAAAAAATTAAAAATTTCACCGTTGTATGTTAACCAGAACCGCTCTTCCGCGAAACTCATAGGTTGGTGCCCATTCTCGCTCAAATCAATGATAGAAAGTCTTCGGTGGCCAAAACCCAGTGGGATATTTTGATCTATGTAATAACCAGCACCGTCAGGTCCTCTATGTGATATGGAGTCTGTGAACTTTCGGAGCACATCTCTATACAAAGGCTCATCGCTTAATTTCCAAATACCAGCAATACCACACATAGATTAATTAATTTCTGTCAGCGTCCAAACTCTTTGGTTTCACATCCTGTTTTGGGTTTCTCTTTTTAAAAACCTGACCATATATCCGAAATGGAAACTCACTCATCCTTTTGATAAGAAGCCGCCTGTACATTGCACGCAAATGATGATCGAATATAAGTTTATTTCCTGAAGCTTTCAGGGTCTTTAAAACCAGCCAGAATGTATCACCCCTTTCTGTCTCTTTCAAACTGTAAATACGGCATTTGAGAAACATTTGAAGGCTATAGACTAACTCCTTTTCGGACAGATTTGTATGGACAGTATATGGTTGTACCTCTGCAATATAAAAACCGAGCGAATTGAAGATACCTGTCGGTGTTTCATATCGATATGTGTTTAACAACCTAGAAAAAATTAGTTTGTCTTCTTGCAACCTTACCTTTTCCATCGTACTCGTCTTCGACAAAGGGTGCATTCTAAAACGAGCTACCAGTTCCTGAATATCCATCATTTTTCCCTTAAGAAATATTCTCACGAACAGATCATAATCCATGGAAAAACGCAAATTATTGTCTATCGCACCTATTTCTTTTACCCTCTGCAAACGGTAAAAAGATGACATTTGAGGATGGGGGAAGCCATATATATTGGCCATTTTATCTATTATAGGAGCAGGGTTTAAAACATGCTCATTGATTCCTTTGCCAAAGGCCAGGGTCTTACCGCACACAAAATCAGTATTCTTATTTTCTATAAATGCTTTACCTATATAGTATAGTGCGGAGGGTTCCAGCAGATCATCGCTATTGATCCAATTAATAATCTCTCCATTGGCAATGTTAAAACCTTTGTTAATCGCATCACTTTGTCCTTTATCCGTTTCACTTACCCAGTGCGAAATCCAGGTCGAATATTTTCTAATGATCTCAACCGTGTTATCCCTACTTCCTCCATCCATAATAATATACTCCAAATTCGGATAATTCTGAAGAAGGATGGATCTTATTGTTTCTTCAATATAAATTCCCTGATTAAATGATGGAGTTACAATCGTAATTTTCGGCCACTTATTATATAAGTCATAAACAGATGCGGGCGTTTCCACATCCCAAGGCCATCCTTCATATTCAGAGGCTATTAGAGGAAGTTTGTTCAGTAACCCTTCTTTCATATTACTTCACTGTTGCCAAACCATTTCTTGTCTGCCGAATTGCTCTACATCAAACAATTTTTCAATTTGAATCATATTAACTGGTTCAAATAAAAGTAATTGTGGGTATGAATATGAACATAGGCTTTTCGAACCTCTCCTCTCTTAAAGGAAGAAAAGGCATTTTTGTAAATATGAATTTTATCCTTAATGTCATACGGTTTATGCGGACAACTGGTACCGGCTCCATTGGAGTTTAATCCAGGCCACCTAAGATTCAACTCGTTATTTATTGAAATAAGTTTATTTACGTATGGGATATAAAATACTCTTACGAAATCGTGCGAAATAAGGTAATCGCCTGTCAGTTTTACAATTTCATCTTGAAAAAATTTCAGGTAATGGAAATGAAAAAAAACAGGCTTAAATTTTTCCCCAGATCTATTCTCCTTAAGGAGCAATGGATCGCCTCCCCTTTGTATCGAATACTGCTGTATGTTCCAGGGTGCCAATCCCCCACCAAGGTGTCTAAGTTCATGAACTCCATCAAAACGTGTTGTCCAGTCATCCAAATACTTCTGATCTCCGAACTTACCATTTTCAAGACGCGCATAACACCAATCAATGCAAGCCTCTCTCCACCAGTTCAAAACTGTCATTCCTTTCTCATCATTTCTAAATGTCATAAACTGCACACAATAAATTCCAGAGGTTGAGCTCTGATCGTACTGAGGGGTATACCGGTGCCTGGTGATGAGTACTGACTTTGTCCCCATTTCATTAATAAGGACAGAAGGGTCATTGTAAAAAAACAAATCGGCATCCAGATATGTGCAAGCACTTAGTCCGAACTTATTAATCGCGTAACGAATAATAGATGGGGTACAAGTCCAACAATATTCTGCTGCAGTCCTTAATGGCTTTACATGTAGTAGCTTTTCATCTTCAAACTCTTTTAAGGAAATAACAGTAACATTCCGCAGTGATAATTCCCTAAGCACTTCAAACGCTTTCTCATCGAATGCAAAAACAAACAGGTGAAAATCATTGGCATGTTCAGACAAAGAGTTATACAAAGCCACCCCTCTACTTAAATAATTAGAATCAAAAAGGGTGCAAAAATTCTGTTTCATTTTATTATTCTGACAATTCAATGCCAGGATAGTATTTATTATCTGAACAAAATATTAATTACAAATAATGCATTCTATTTATTTATGGGGATCGTTAGAGCATGAATCTTATCCCGAAAGAACATAGTATTAAATGTCTTGGCGATCAGTTCATAGTTCTTATCATTTAAAAATTTATAAGATTCAGAGGTCGAGAAGCGCTCCAGGGACTCTCCTAAATCTTCAACTAGCACGATATAAGGCCTATACTTGCTCCAATCATTGGATCGAAGGATTTCCAAATCCAGACCCTCTACATCAATGGTCATGAAGTCAATCATTTGCGCCGGTGGAAGGTATGTATCCAATATCTGAGTTACTGTTTTCACTTTTACAACGACCTCATTAATAACACGGAATTTGGTATTCTCCAACAAATAATCCTTTCTTTCCTTTGAAAAGGTATTTAAGGCTGGTTCGTCAAAAAGGAAATAATTAAGCTCACCTTCCCGATCCCCTACACCCATCTCCAGATTAATATCATGCGGCCTCAGATCACGAAATATATCCATACTTCCCGGAGTGGCATCCACATTGATTCCTTTCCAGCCCCTACTATATAGCGCATATGTATTTGAAAACCGAGTAGGGTGATGGGCTCCTATATCTATAAAAAAGCCATTTTCTTTAAATTCAAAGATTCGACATAAAACTACATCTTCGCCTTCCTGCGAGTAAAAAAACTTTTTATCCATTGAAAAACGTCGATTTATTTCACGAATAACTGCTTCCGGCAAAAGCGCAATAATTTTGTTGCTAATATACTGTCTAAATTTTCCCATGATTCCTATTTTCGGTAATCTATTTGTTTGTTTTCCCATTCAATAAGATCCATCCCCTTACTTATAGCAGTATCCACGTTCTTCAAATAATCTTCTGTCATTACAGGCAAAAAGTCCACCAAAAATTCATTGGAGCCAGTCCTTCCATTGTATTTCTCAACCTTTAAATAATCGTGGATCACTCCTTTGGTAAAATGCATATGCTGCATGTAGTAATATTCCAGAATTTCCGTCTTATCCGGGGTTATGGATAAATTCAGCACATTTCCTAATACTTCTTCATATTCAGGAATAGACCTTGTGGTAAATACAAAATTATAGGCAGTAAACGGATTATCATAAAGAGTAACAACAGGAATATTAAAATAAGCGAACTCACATGCAGGAGTACCATAGGAGGTAATTACAGCACATGGCCTGGCCTTGATAAGTTGATTATTAGAAGTGCGTTTATCAATAAACCGGAGGTTGGGTTTAGAATAAATGCTTTTCAATTTTTCAAACACAGCATCATTTCCGGAAGTTCCGTTAGGATGCTGTTTTATCAATACCTGAACATCAGGACGTGCTGAAAAATAATCCAGGGTATGACAGATCCATTCATAATGATCGGGAAACAAAAGTGAACGATAAACATGTGGAGAATCAAAAAAACAGTGCGCCAGAATTACAACTGTCTTAGACCAATCCATTCCTTCCAACTCTGAATTATGATAATCACTAAAGGAACTTACTTTCATATAACCTATCCCCTGATCTATTTTTCCTGAAAACCTTTTCTCAAAGGCTCCCTTTGCTTCCTGCAATAGGTCTTCTTTATTATTTAAAGATGAAAATAACCTATTGAAGTTAAAATGGTTGTTCAAATGACTAGGATACTCTTCTGCAACCTGATGAACAATTGAATAGGTGCCTCCAATCGTAAACACCGGAATATTTTTCTTCAGACAGAGTCTTAACAAAACTCCCCAATGAGGATAGGCTCCATAGCTATTAACCAATGCTACAATCTCATATCTATTAAAAAGCTCTTTACTTCCAATGTACATATGAATGGTTTCAATAATAACCGTATCGAGGAACGGATCGTCGATATCCATGGTGGCTTTATTATTGTGGCGCAGATAGGTGTCGTAAATTAAATCCCCTACGATTAAGTCTTTGACCATAATTTTTGTAACATCCTCCTTGGTCTTTATTTCAGACCGTATTTCCATATACAGTGCATTTACGAGTCTGCTATTTTTATAGTGCGTTGTATTTCTAAAAACTATTTTTCCGCCAAAGCTCAGATAAATACGTTCCTTTTTTCTTTCAAACGCCTTCAAATACATCTTTTCAAGCACATCGCCTATATTATAAGAGGGCGTTTCGATCCTTGATTCTGCAACACAAATTCCGATATTGGCTCTAAATTTGTCCGCAATGTTTTTTGAAACAGAGGCATTCTTTATACACATTGCGTGATCTGTCACCAATTGACTAAGAACAATTTTTTTATTCTCTTTACGCCATAAAACTTTATATCTACTCATCCTGCCAATAAAATCTATCTCTGCCTTGGTATCCTTTTTCTGAGCATGGATAGTCTGGAGGTAATATTTTACCCGGTAATAAATGTTGCCCAATTTGCTTCGTAAGCTCATACACTTTATCCTTATTACAAAACACCTCTAATCAAGCAGAAAGCTTCTGCATACATGCTCCCTATCGCAACACCCCACCTTTGTGACTGAATCATTAGTGCCTTAGGAGATCTTGGATGAGGGTAGTCGCGTCGTTCTAGCTCATAACTTTCCATTCCCTTAATTTTCGCCAGCACATTTGCTTCCGATACAGAAACAAAAAAATTAGGAATAAAGTGCCGTGGATCAGAGGAAGCTCTCCATTCCGTTCCCGAAGGAGTCTCAAAAGTAATTATACCTTTTACCTTTTCCTCTTTCATAGGCCTGCATGCGGTAACTACGGACTCAAACGTCTTCTGATGATCGACATTCAAATCACCGCCATGGTGTGTAAAAATAATTTCAGGGTCAAAATCCTTCTTTTCCTTTTCCACCACTTTAATAATATCCAACAATCCGACTTCATCGAAACGATTATCAGGAAAGTCATGGATAGAAACACTGTGATATCCAACGGCAGCCTGAGCCTGATGAATATTCTGACGATGCAAAACCAGCTGTTTTTTCCATAGTTCGAGGTCTCGTTTATCAGCTCTGGAAGTAACCCCTTCTCCGAGAATAACTACATGCGTATTAACTCCATATTCTGCAATTAATCTGTTCATGGAAGCACCCAATCCAAGCAGCTCATCATCAGGATGCGCTACAACAATCATTATTTTCTTACTTCTTAGTGATTCTAACATTGGCAGAAAGATTTTCGCCTCCAGAAAGGGAAGCATTTGTAAATTCCATTTTGAAGTATTCTGTTTCGATAAAAGCTGATGGGTAACCCTCGCAATCAAGCATTCTAATATAATCGAACACTGTACTTATTTCCTTTAATTGACTAATATCTCCTTCACACGGAGTTCTTCTCTTAAAAACGGTAATAATTCCATTTTGAGGAACCGGAGCCGGCTCTTCATAAATGATCACCCTTATCATTTCTCTAATTACTTCTGCTGATCTTTCAAATATTTCTCTTGCTGTACCGGAAAGTGACAATGGCCTCTTCAAATAAATATCACCAGTGTCAATACCTTTGTCCACTTTGATTGCCGATATCATAGTATCCTTATGTCCCCTTAGAATTAGGTTTTGTAAAGGACTCCCGCCGCGACCAAAAGGCAAATCAGTCATGTGAAAAACCACACATGTAAATCCAGAAAACACATCGTTTTGAATTATTTCAGACCAATGAGGTATAAATACCCATTTAGGTGCTAAAGAAATCAAGCGCTCGCATGTAAAATCTTCCTTCCTCTGGATCCTGATCCAATTACCGGGCACAAGCTTTGAAAGATCATTAAAAAGTTGATCATGCCAAGGCTTGTCGGTAACCAGAATGTATGTTAAAACAGAATTTCCCATGTCAGTGGTGTTCCTTTAACTATGTCCTTTGATGCTTTTTTCCCAATAACAGACTCATAGAATTTAGGCTTCATACCGTCCGAAGGTCTTATAACTCGGACATTTTCTTTTGTAAAACATTCACCAGCCTTTATATCCTTAACAACAAATAAGGATCTCTTGAACAAAGTCGTCTTCTTCTCTGCATCCAGAACTCCGTAAGAAATATTACCCATTGCCTGGAAAGCCCTCTCTGACTCAACAACAAGACTTTTAAGTTCTTCTGGTTCAATCGAAAAAACGCTGTCCACTCCACCATCAGCTCTTCTCAACGTAAAATGCTTTTCAATCACGACAGCTCCTAACGCAATGGCAGCAACGGCAACTCCTATACCCATGGTATGATCAGATAGTCCCACATGACAATTGAACATTTCACGCAGGTGAGGAATTGTCTTCAAGTTGGTACTTTCTGGTGTCGAAGGATAAGAGCTGGTGCACTTTAGCAGAATTAAATCTTTGCAACCATTCGCCCTCAACACCCCCACACCTTCTTCAAGGTCCCCTAAAGTAGCTGCTCCTGTAGACATGATTATAGGTTTTCCGGATAAGGCAACCTTTTTCAGCAATGGCCAATCGGTATTTTCAAATGAAGCTATTTTATAGGCCCCTACGTTCAGTGTTTCTAAAAAATCAACTGCACTTTCATCAAAAGGAGTGCTGAAGGGGATCAGCCCTTTAGCACGTGCTCTTTCAAATAGTGGTGCATGCCACTCCCAAGGTGTATATGCTTCTTTATAAAGATCATACAATTCCCTTCCGTTCCATAATGACTTATCGTCCTGAATAACTTTCGCGCCAGGAATTGTCATTGTATCGGGGGTGTAAGTCTGTAATTTTATTGCACTTGCTCCGGCGGCGGCGGCGGCATCTACAATTTCCAATGCACGTTCCAGTGATTGATTATGATTCGCAGACATTTCGGCGATAATAAAAGGTTTTTTTCCAGAACCAATTTCAACACCATTTATAATAATATTTTTCATTCTGATACTTTATATATTTTTAGAATATACTTCACTCCGTTCTGCTCAAAATAAGCCGGATATCTTTCATTATCACACACTCTTAGCAGGTTAAACTGCTCTTGTAAAGGCTTAGATATATCCAGCAAGCTATCCACAGGTCTCCGCCTTGAATAAAATGACGACAATCCTTGTTGCGCAACGGGTACTATATCCGGATACTTTTGAATAAAGTCGACAATAAGAATTCTGGTTGCTTCAAACTGCTTTGTTCTCAGTTCATCAATCAATTCGGTTCCATCCAATTCTATGAAAACCTGATTATAAACTGGACCTGAATCAACATGCTCTTCCGCTTCAAACAAAGTGACAGGTATCCTGTGCTTTCCTTCCAATACTTGCCAGGTCAGCGGGGACCAACCCTTTCCCTTAGGGAGATCACTTTCATGAATAACAAGATTATGTTTATTCAGATTTAATTTCTTGAAAAGCTGTTCACACGATAATAAGATAAGAATATCACCGCTAACAACATCCTTTTGTTCTGTCAATAAAATTGCTTCATAGCCCTGTTTGACCAAATCTTTCGCAAGGTTTTGTGCATATGGAATTATCCATGAACTTACCGAATCACATAATAATTGTACTTTCATAACTGAGCGAATGCCTTAACTAAATTATCTTTTGACTGAAGTGGAACCTTATTTACTATGGGGCCAGTTGTCTTCTCCAACACCATATTGAACCTGTCTGATGTCAGTTCACCAAAATGACCCAACCCAATAGCCATTTTACTATCCACAAACCCTTTATAAATATTTTTCTGATTTTCGGTGTAATATCCTGTGTAACACTTAAGGCCCCTGGACCAAACTTCCAATAAAACAGTGCTGGCTGAAACGAAAGCATAGGTGCAGCTATCTATCAGACACACCAATTCGTCCGCATTCAGGTTAAAATGCAAATTAACAGAAGTATTCTCCAGTGCCTTTTGTATTAATTGTTCCAATAATTCTTTACTAAAAGCAGGGGAACATAAAATATGTATTTTAGAAAAATCACCTCCAGACAACAGGTATTTCAAAATTTGCAAGGTATATCCTTTCATATCCGCCCCCCCAAGACAAATAAATACAGTCTTTGTTCTTTCTTCAACGCATGAAAAAGGGCTAAAAAATACCGGGCGGATCATTGCATAATCAAGTCCTGTCTTAATAGTGGTATAAGACTGTACTTTAAGCTCAGAAATATTAAGTCCCGGGGCATGGTTTAATACCAGATCAGCAAAATACTCGTCTTTTGCATAGTCGTCAATGCAAACCACAGCCGAAGCTGCCTTACGGCTGCTCAATTGATATTCTTTTCCGAATAAATACCCATCCATTACCACAATCTCATCTCCTTTGAGATAACTTCCGAGATCAAACGGAATCTCTTCTCCGGGCGAAATTTGATCCGGGACCTTACTTTGAAGGCCTGAATTAAAAGTAATAAGATCAATTCCGGTTTTCTGTATCATTTCAATAATAAATGGAGCAGGTTGGTCTATGGCAAATCTGCATTCAAAATCATTTTTCAACATCTCGCCAAGAGCAGCCAGCCTGTAAATATGCCCCAAGCCTATCTTATTGTTGCCATCTGCCCTTAAAACGATCCGTTTCATATATACTTTCTAAATACAGGCTTTGTCGGAGTCCCAATTAAATATTTTTCATACCCGCTTTCCAATCCCTTTAAATAGATTTTTAGCGACTCATTCAGCGCATCCCCAAAATATTCAATATCATTGTTTTCATGACTAAAACAAGGCACGAAAGCTCCCTGAAACAACACCCCTCTTTTTATCATTTCCTGCATCATTAAGGTTCTTAATCCTAAAGATATTTCCTTTTTAGCATCCCGGAATAAAAAGACCGGCATCCATTCACACGGTGCTATTTCCACCTCATTGGAAAGTTTATTGGCTTGAATTGCTTGTTTACATATTTCAATAAAATACCTCCCTATCCCTTGATTATGCTTGATAATCCCTTTTGTTTGAAACTCATGTATTGTGGCAAGTCCTGCCGCAATACAATGCGTTTCACCGCCATGGGTTGTAGAAGTAAGAAAAATCTTTTCCTTTCCGCTGTTTCGTATTCCTCCCAGCTCCATTACTTCTTTTATCCCAGTCAATGCACAGAAAGAGAATCCATTGGCTATTCCTTTGCCCCACGTTGCCATATCAGGTGTTACTGCATACTTACTGATAGATCCAGGAAAATCGGTTTTAAATCCGGTAATCATTTCATCCGCAATATAGAGAGCTCCGTTTTGATGTGTCAGTTCAATCGCCTTCTGAAGATATCCTTCCGGGAGCCCCCAATTACGTTCTGGCTCCGAAATAACACAGGCTATTTGTCCTGGATATTTCTCAAAAAGTTGTTTTAACGACTCCAGGTTATCTCCCTGATAAGTAACTGACAGAGCACTGATCTCCTCCGGCACTCCAAAACTACAAGCTGTTTTCCCAATAAACCAATCATCATAAGAGTAGAAAGGATGATCCCCTGGAAACGCAACCAATTTACGATTGGTATAAGCCCTTGCCAATTTTACAGCTGCTGTGGTTACGATAGAGCCATTTTTTGCAAACTTGATCATATCATGCTGAGGGAGGAGTGATAAAAAATTTTCCGCCATTTCAGCTTCAATATAGGAAGGTCTCTGAAAATTAACACCTTTCTCCAGTTCTTCTCTGACTTTTTTAAGCACAGGTTCATATGCATGCCCAAGGCTAACAGAAGTTAAACCCATGGAACAATCCAAAAATTTATTTTTGTCTATATCCCATACATAAGCTCCTTTACCATGCGATATAGCTGCCGGTGAAAGCTGAGGAAACTGATCATCGCCTTTCGTATAGGTATGAGCCCCACCGGGAATCAGATTATGAATTTTGGCCCTGTATTCATCCGATCTTTTGAAATTGCTGATATTTCTTAATACAACGGGATTGGCTTTTTCAGTTTTCATAAGTCCCTCGTTTCGTTTAATATTTGAATTCAATCCGATAAGAGCCGGATGCATTTTCAGATAAGCAATATATTCCTGCCAGCTACATTCCTCCCCCACTGCATTTACCAATTCAGAAACAAGCTCAAAGTCACTCTTTTCATCAACCGTTAATCTATAGTCCGAATAGTCTTTGTCGTTGCCAACATTATAACTTCTAAACAGTTTTCCTCCGAAATAATCCGAATGGTTGCGTATAAAGGGTGTTACATGTTCTCTTTCTGCAGGTAGCATGCTTTCTTTCCAGGCCATTTCTAAGGCTGAAAACTTCATGACCTCTACATCCACACCATCCGGAAATCTAGGTAGCAGGGTATTACTGCAATAATCGTAATTGCCTTTTATGCACACATCAATGATCTCATCGATTAATACAGGATCTATCAGTGGACAATCCGAAGTAATCCTGACAACATAATCTGGCTGCATATCCTTCAATGCCTGATAAAAACGATCCAGGACATCATTCAAATCTCCTCTAAATGTCTTACAGCCTGCCTTTTCCGCAATAGCGACAATCTCATCCGACTCCTTCTCCATTGTAGTGGCCACGATAAGACCATTAATGCGCTTTGATCGGATCGCCCTTTCCAGATGCAATTGCAGCAGGGTCTTACCCTTTATTTTCAGGAGTACCTTACCAGGTAACCTGCTGGATCCGTAGCGAGCTTGTGTTACTGCAATAATCTTCATGACCAGTTAGTGGGGTATAAGAGGTTAACTGGATGAACCATAATGCTTTCAATGATTTTAACAATTTCACTTTCTAATTTTATTTCCGACTGATTCAGATTTAGATTCAACTGTTCCGTATTATCGATTCCTATAACAACTTCATCAATTTCCGGTCTCGAAAATACATACGCCAAAGCCAACGAAGCCATATCTAATGAACTCTCAAGTGCAATTGATTTGAGCATGCGAACATATTTCTTCAAGGGTTCAAGTTTGATCGGATATGTTTCTTCATTTTTAAAGAACAAACCTTGCAAAAAAACAGATCTCGCCTGGATCACTTTCCCCATTTCCTTTGCTTTTATCAATAATGCCCCCTTCTGGGTAAAATTATCAAGTAGGTTAAATGGCACTTGAATCACATCAATCGTTTTATCCTCCGCTGCAATCTTTAACTGATCATTATCATAAACTGATATTCCACAGTATTTTATCACTCCTTCCCCTTTCAATTTAATCAACTCCATTTTTATTTCTGGATATTGTACGAAATCATGAAATCTGTGATAGAAATAAACATTAATGAATTCCGTATTTAAGGTCTCCAGCGCTTCTTTAGCTTGATTCGACAAACTCTCGTCCGACACACTGAACTTTGTATTCACCAGAAATGGCTTGCCATTCGCATGCTGAAACACTCCTATTATTTCCTGAGCTGTTCCATAACCCTCTGCAGTATCCAAGACCCTTATCCCCTTAAGTCTTGCTTCTCTTAATAACTCCAGGGCCTCGTCAGGTGTTGGTTTACCGACAACGTTATTGATGCCGTAGTTCAAACCCAGTTGAGCAGAGCCAAGTATAAACCTGCTTTTATTCACTGTTTGAAATCAGGATTAAATATTGCCATACGGTATAAATCGCACATTTTTTCACCATAATACCCATGTTGTCTAAAAGTGCCTTCCAGATTAAACCCGAGACTTGCGTACAAACGAATAGCGGCCTCATTGCCTTCAATAACACCCAGTGTAAGTTTATTGTATTTCAGTTGATCAAAAAAATAACGGATCGTAAGGCTTGTTGCTTCTCTCCCATAGCCCTTTCCCCATTCTGTTTTATCGCCTAAGAGAATACCAAGCTCTCCGCGGTAATGTCTAGGATAAATTGGGTCAATTTTGACATTTCCAATATGCTTCCCTGACGATCTAAGATGAATAGCCCAAAACAAAACGTCTTTCTTCATGAGGGCCTCATGCAGATAATTTTTCAATAAATCCAAAGAATAGTCCCCACCTGACTCCAGATAGAGGTTGACTTCCGGATCGTTCATCCATGAAACATAAAAATCGCTGCAGTGATCCATGGATACAGGTTTCAGCAATATTCTTTCCGATTGAAGAACTGGAGTAATCATTTTATTTGCAATAATTACAAATTTCTCTTATTACAAAATCCTGTTCCCCCTTTTCTAAAGAAGGATACATGGGTATACTCAAACAAGATTCATAATATTTTTCGGCTATTGGGTAATCACCTTTTTTATGCCCAAGATTTCTATAATACGGCATCAGATGAAGGGGGATGTAATGTACCTGGGCAAATATGTCTTTGCTCCGTAAGTGGTTATAGAGACCCAGCCGATCCTCTACTTGTATAATATACAAGTGATAAGCATGCCCTATATCTTGTTTTAACGCAGGCGTGTTCACATTTGTATTTTCAAATGCATTATCATAAACAGATGCTATTTCCTTTCTTCGTTTTATTCCTTCATCAGCTCTTGCAAGTTGAGAACTACCAAGAGCCGCCTGCATGTCTGTTAAAC
>JABDCB010000020.1 GCA_013288325.1 Bacteroidota bacterium | reverse complement strand
TTCCCTTAGTAATTGGTAAGCACGCTCCTGCATTTACAATCCGTGATAAATTTCATGAGTGCTTGTGCAGATTTGTAATCCGCATTAGTCGGCTACAATAAAATTTCATATCTTTAATTATCAAATCCAATACAGTACTCATTTGATGGATAGCCGTTATACTTCAAAATGAAAAGATATCTACGAGTACTGGTCTTACTGGTTTCTCTTAATACCATTATCCAGGCCCAAAACCCAACCTATCAGCAAAAACTGTATTATACCTGCAAGGTCTGGGGATTTGTCAAGTATTTCCATTCCGGCGTAAGTACCTGCCAGGTAAACTGGGACAGTGTATTAATAGCTCGTTTGCCATCCATTCAGAATGCTGTGACCAATAGCGATTTCAACAATGCTCTTGATACCTTGCTGATTGCTGCCGGCCCCATGGCCATTGTACCGGGAATTTTGCCCGATACAATTGCCCCAGCCCTCAAACGGAACAGAAGTTTCGGATGGATCAATGACCCTGTTTTTCGTTCCGATGTAAAAATAATCCTTGATACGATTAAGAATAATTTCAGACCGCATGGAGAGTGTTGGGTTAATAACAATTCCTACACGGGATCCAATTATAGCTTATTGGTATTTCCACATGATAGCTTAATGATTAATGATTCCTTGTATTTACACTATCCCAATGAAGCGCATAGGTTACTACTGTTATTTAAGCATTGGAATATTGTTAACTACTTCAACCCCTATAATTATGTATTGTCTGTTTCCTGGGATACAACGCTTTATAGAAATGCTATAGGAATTGACTCTGCCTCAACTTTAGATTCTTTTTATAGAGTCTTTAAGAAGATTAATGGCGGGCTGAATGATGCCCATGTGGAAGGACTTACTAGTGAATGGGGTGAAGACTTTCCGGCCAGTGCATTTTGTGCTGCACTAGTATTAAGATATATTCAGGGGCAATATGTCGTGGTGAAATCCGGATACCCTCTTGTTTCTGTAGGAGATATTTTCATTTCTGTTAATGGCCGTACAGCAACTTATCTGGAAGATAGTTTACGTCCATATATCTCAGCTGGAAACCAGGCTGTTTTCCACAGGTTTATGTCACGTTTCTTGTTGGCAGGCTCTGATGAATATCCCTCTTTTACATTTCAGGACAGCGTTGGAGCGATGCATACGCATACCCTGGTGAGAGACGCCTCATCGTACACCAATTACTTTCAAAACAGTTATTTTCCGAATGACACCCTGGGCCTAAATGCCTACTACTCGCTCGGGTGCAATATTGGCTATGTTAATATGGGTAGACTATACCCCTCCGAAGTAAATGCCATGTATACTGCCTTGCATAATAAATCGGCAATTATTTTTGATTTAAGAGATTATCCTAATTCTACTTCATTGGATATCGCTAACTTAATTTATTCGGGAACTCGTTGTTTTGCTAAGTTTATGATCCCTGATACTTCTTATCCGGGTACTTTTTTCTGGCTTAATGATTCAACTGGTGTAACAGGTAACCCAGACCCTTATCTGGGTAAAGTGATTATATTGCTTAATGAAGAAACTCAAAGTCAGGCAGAGTTTTCATGTATGGTTTTGCAGGCCATGCCCAATGCCATCAAAGTCGGGAATCAAACAGCTGGTGCCGATGGGGATGTTTCGTATTATGACTTAAGCAGGGACCTGCAAACAGGGTATTCCGGCTTAGGGGTATTTTACCCTAATGGGGACAGCACTCAGCGCATTGGAATAAAACCGGATAGTGTTGTATACCCAACTATTATTGGAATCAGACATCATCGGGATGAGGTTCTTGAAAAAGCTTTGCAGATAGCTAATTGCCCATTGAGTACTTTAGATATTCAGTTGACTAAGCCATCGATTAACGTATACCCCAATCCTACTAACAATCTTATCAATATTTCCATCACTGGTTTAAATCCGGGAGACATTACAATTTCAGTCATAGATATTATGGGAAAAGAACTTCAGAAAATCAATTCGGCTCTTACAAGTGAAAATTTCTCTTCAATGCTGGATTTGAGCAATTATGCAGATGGGATCTATTTAATTCAAATAAGATCGAAGAATAGTGTTTTTTCCAACAAGGTCGTTCTTCAGAAAAAATATTAGGCACTCAGCCACAAGCAGCAAAACGACAGGTGTATCTATTGAAACCGTTGGCTAAATAACACAAGCCGACGTATGAAGATAAAGCGGATAACTAGTTATCTGAGTTGTGAAGGGAGCCCGTGCTTTTTCAGAAATGCGAATGCCGCCTTATGTTTATCTGTAAACAAAAAAGAAGCAGTGGATGAATCGAGGGATGGACTGACAGTGACCTTAAAACCTCTTCCAAGCCGCATTAATTTGGTAGATGCAACTTTTGAAGGGCTGTTTTTTTTGAGCACTTTTTTTTTCAAAAAGGGCTCTTTTATGTTGCGTCAGCATATTCCAGAATTACGTTATTTTCTGGTAAATAAAAAGGCTTCATAGTCCTTTCCTAAAACATATTCTTCCCATCGAATTCAGGCATGCCCTCGAAAAAGCCATTCTTATTCTTATTCTTATTCTTATTTTTATTTTTATTTTTATTTTTATTCTTAGTCCAATAAATATAAGAAGTTACATATATAATACAATATTTTTTTACTGACACCAAGTAGATTACCCGTTTTTCTCCCTATTTCCCCTTTCCCCAATATATACTACATTTAATACTTCTATCCCATACATTATGACCGTAGAACTCCTCAATCAGGAATTTGAAAATAACCGAGGCAACCTTAAATCATTTCTGGTACGTATTACAGCCAGTGTAGCCGATGCAGAAGATATTGCCCAGGACACCTATATCAAAGCAGTGGAAAAACTGAGTTCTTTTCGGGGAGAATCGACATTGAAAACCTGGTTTTTCACTATCGCTTCCAACCTGGCAAAAGATAACCTACGGGCTCAGAAACGGTGGACCGAAAATGTAACCGATATTACCAAAGCAGCTGCCCTTGCCGACAAACAGTTTTTTCAGGAAGCCATGAACATTCGCATGACATCCACCCAGGGACAGTTTGAAGCCAAGGAACACATTGCTTTTTGTTTTACCTGCATCTCAAAGTCCTTGCCTCTTGAACAACAACTTTGTTTGTTTCTCAAAGAGGTGTATGAGTTCAAGGTATCTGAAATAGCAACCATACTCGATACCACAGAGGCCATGGTAAAATATTACCTGCATACCGGACGATCGAAGATGATGGGCATTTTTGACGGACGATGTGCCCTCATCAGTAAAAATGGTGTTTGTCATCAATGCTCGGAACTGAACGGCATTTTTAATCCCAAACAGAATACGCAACAGGAGCTGATGAAAATAGAGATGGTGAAAGAGGCCGAAAAAGGGGATAAAGAACATTTATTTGATTTAAGAATGGAGGTATTAAGGGGAATTGATCCTTTTAAATCATCCGCAGCTGAACTACAACTACATCATTTAGAGCACAATAGAATGGTAATGGAAAAATATGAGAGAAAAAATGCAGATTAGCCTATCGTTTTGTGGAAGCTGTTCGTCAACAGTATATACACAAAACAATGAATGTATTTATCTCTTCACTAACAGCACTGATTATGATCACAACAAGCGCTAAAGCACAAACCGGAAAAGCGGTAACCGTCAAAACCACCTTCAGCCGGGAAACATCGGTAAGTATCGATATCAAAGCCGATGCCTCTATCGTATGGGCCTTACTTACCAAGGCCTCTGATTATCCCCGATGGAACTCGACCGTTACTTCCATCGAAGGAACCATTGCATTGGATCAAAAGATCCTGCTTAAATCAAAGCTGGATGCCAAACGTACTTTCAAATTAAAAGTGAAGGAATTTGAGCCGGAAAAAAAACTGGTATGGGGCGATGGACAAGGAAACCGCGTTTATACCATCACAAACAAAGGGAACGGGGAAGTCACCTTTTCTATGACTGAAAAAATAGGAGGACTTATGTTTCCACTCTATGGCGGTATGATTCCATCTTTCGATCAGTCTTTTGAACAATTTGCCTCCGATCTGAAAAAAGAATCGGAAACCATTATGAATGCTAAATAAGTAAACAATACTAAAACCCCATCACATGAAAATTGTACGTGTTATCTATACCACCAAACAGGACTATGCCGGTCAGAATCAACAAAACATTAAAAATGTGATGAGTGATTTGCAAAAGCTGAATCACCGGGATCTTCATTACCATGTTTGTCTGAGTCCGGACGGGAAAACATTTACCCATACCGCCTTTTTCAAATCGGCCGAAGATGAGAAACATCTTCTGGAGCTTCCTTCATTTAAACATTTTCAGGAACAGTTGAAAGCCGGTGGTCTGGAAGTGCCTCCAAAACAGGAGTTATTGAGTTTGGTAGGATCGTCAAAAGAGATTTTCAGTTAGGTTTTCAATAACCGGGTTATATCCGTTATCCTCCCCCTTCCCCCTCCAGAGGGGGACACGCAAATTGTTTGGATAATTTAGGATTCAATGCTATCCCCCTCTGGAGGGGGAAGGGGGAGGAAGAACAATGCCTAGGGTTAGGGAGAGTACTCTTTTCCCTACCTTTGTCAAAACCCTTCCCATGAGCAACGAGCCGGAAATCAACAAGTATGTCAGAAAAGCAAAACTGAGTAAGACCGACAAACAGGACTTCAAAGATCTGCTTAGCGACATGGAAAAACATGACAAGGCCAGGAAGAAAAAGATGAAGAAAAAACAAGGGAAGTCGTAATACTAACTTACCGCCGGGTCCAGTTCTTAACTTATTCCTGTAACTCTGCCTTTTCCGGAACTGGTTCCGTTGTTTTCTGGATGGTAAAACTGAAGGTAGTACCGTTATTGGGCTCGGAAGTCATCCATATCTTTCCATGATGACGTTCCACAATTTTTTTGCAGATAGCAAGGCCTAACCCCACTCCAACATACTCGCCTGGATTGTGAAGACGTTGAAATATCTCAAATATCTTATGCTCATATTCCTTCTCTATTCCAATTCCATTGTCTTTTACTGAAAAGAGATCCTGATCGTCGGTGGAAGTACAGGAAATACGGATAACAGGGGCCTGCTCTCTTCTGAACTTAATGGCATTTCCGATCAGATTCTGAAACAGCTGCACAAAAAGTGTATAATTTCCCTGTATCACCGGCATATGCTCTACTTCTATCCGTGCTCCTGAATCCTGTATTACCTCTTCGAGATTATCCAGTACATCTTTTATCACCACATCGCAGTCAACCGTTTCAAATGTTTCATCCTGAGTGCCGATACGGGCATATTCGAGCAGGCCGATGATAATGCTTCGCATACGCTGGCTGGCGTTGAGAATAAAATCCATAAACTCTTTGGATTCCCCATCCAGCTTATTTCCCAGATTTTTTTCCAGCAAACGGATATAACTGGTGATGGTGCGAAGCGGCTCCTGCATATCGTGCGAAACAACGTATGCAAATTTTTCAAGCTCCTGATTAATCTGGATAAGCCCGTCTGAATACTGTTTCAGGGATTTATTGAAATGAAGAAGCTTTTTACGTTGTATGGATAACTCCTTATTCTTTCTGTGCAGGTCAACAAAGATAGCCACCTTGGCTCTTAGTATTTCCGGCACGAGGGGTTTAAGCATATAGTCAACGGCTCCGGTCTGATACCCTCTGAAAATATGTTCCGGAGTGGCGAAATAAGCTGTCAGAAAAATGACCGGTATATGCCTCAGTTTTTCATTCTGACGGATCAGCTCCGTGGTTTCAAAACCATCCATAATAGGCATATTCACATCTATCAGCAGCAGGGAGAAATCCTGCTCCTTTAAAAGAATACGTAAGGCCTCTTTTCCAGACGTAGCTCTTACAATTTGATAATGTTCATTAGCCAGTACTATTTCAAGTGAAAACAGGTTACCCTGATTATCATCCACTATCAATATTTTTGCCTGATGCTCCAACTCCATACGATCTTCCATAGCTAGGGATGTTGATTCTAAAAGTGTATTCATGAAAATTACTTTAACCAGATCCGCATCAGCGAAAGGAGCTGATCCACATTTACCGGCTTCGTGATATAATCCGAAGCCCCCGATTCCAGACATTTCTGCCGGTCGCCCTTCATAGCTTTTGCTGTAACAGCAATAATGGTTGTATCCTTATCCTTATGATTTTTCCGGATCTGACGCATCGTTTCATATCCGTCCATTTCAGGCATCATAATATCCATCAGGATAAGGTCAATATCATTCGTCTGCTCCAGTATTCCAATGGCCTCTTTCCCGCTCTCCGCATTCATTACCTTCATCTGAAAACGTTCCAGAACGGTTGTTAATGCAAACAGATTACGGACATCATCATCGATAACCAGCACTTTTTTCCCCAACAGCACATCTTCCGACTTACGGAAATGTTCTATCATCCGTTGCGTTTTTTCCGGCAACTGATTATGAACCCGGTGTAAAAACATAGCAGTCTGATCCAATAACTGCTCGTTCGAGTTCTTTCCTTTCAGGATTACCATATTGGCAAACCGGTGTAACTGTTTCTCTTCCCGTTTGGAAAGGTCTTTTGCCGAATACACAATAACAGATGTAAGCGGAAGGTGTTTCTGGTTTTCAAGCTCTTTGATAATTTCAAAACCTGAACCATCAGGCAGAACAAGATCCAGAATAATACAGTCAAACTGTTCGGCTCTGATCTGCTCCAATGCATCTTTCACTGTTTTTACGGGAATAATCCGGATATCACTTCCACCAATGATTCTTTCCATTTCGATCAGCTCCTGTTCATGATCATCCACAATCAAGAGATTCTTTATCTTCTTATTGGTAAAGCTTAAGATATCTTTAAACAGGTTCCGGAGCGCCACATCGCGCAAAGGCTTCACAAGAAAACTCCGTACCCCTCTCTTAAGGGCCAGATGTCTGTCTTCCTCCACCGAAATAACATATGCCGGTATATGACGGAGCTGAATATCGTTTTTCATCCGGTCCAGCACCTTCCACCCATTCATATCCGGAACATTCAGATCAATTGTAACGGCATCAATATGGAACTGCTGCAGAAAATCAATGACTTCATTTCCTTTCATGGATACCAATGCCTTAATGCCATGTGCATGGGCCAGATCAACCATGATTCTTGCAAACTGAGGATCACCTTCTACAATCAACAAGACCCGATCCGTAGATGTTACTGTGCTTCGGTCATCATCAATCTCATGACTGGTAAGCAAGTCTATATCCAATCCGGAAAGGGCTGCCGAAGGCAACGGTTTCAGGTAATTGGATGATGTGCCTTGATTTTCTATTCCTTGCTCTCCTTGATGTGCAGCAGGGTTATAATCAATGGGAAGGTATAATGTAAATTTACTTCCTACGCCGCTTTCACTTTCCAAATCAATATTTCCACCAAGCAAATCGGATAAACCGCGGCTGATAGAGAGACCTAAACCGGTGCCTCCGTATTTACGGCTGGTCGATCCTTCTGCCTGCTGAAAGGCTTCAAAAATGATATTTTGTTTGTCTTTTGAAATACCGATACCTGTATCTGAAATCTCAAAGGCTACATCCATTACCTTTCCGGCATTGCCGATATTCTTTTCCCTCTTTGACCTTAAGCATGGATAAATACTGAGTTTTACCTCTCCCTTCTCCGTAAACTTAAAGGCATTGGATAATAGATTCTTAAGAATCTGATTAAGACGTTGCAGATCGGTTTGAATAAACTCAGGAAGCAGCTCATCAATCTCCACATTAAATTTAAGATGTTTGGATTCGGAAACATGGCGGAAACGGGTCTCCACAAATTTGTTGATCTCCTTAAAGCTAACAGGTCCGATATCCACAGAAATATAACCCGATTCGATCTTGGAAAGATCCAGGATATCATTGATAAGCTGAATCAGGTCATCACCACAGGAATAAATTGTTTTTGCAAATTCAATCTGAGATGAAGTAAGATTTCCTTCCTGGTTTTCGATAAGCTGATGCGCCAGAATCTGTAAGCTATTGAGTGGGGTGCGGAGCTCGTGAGACATGTTGGCCAGAAACTCCGATTTGTATTTGGAGGTAAGCGTAAGCTGTGCTGCTTTTTCTTCCAATGATTTCCGGGCTTCTTCCACCTCCTGGTTTTTCTTTTCCACCTCTTCTTTCTGATTGGCTAGAAGAAAAGCTTTCTCTTCAAGCTCTTCATTGGTCTTGCGCAGCACTTCCTGCTGACTTTTGAGCTCTCCGGCAAGCGATTGAGACTGGGAAAGAAGCCCTTCTGTACGTGAATTGGTTTCGATGGTATTTAATACAATTCCGATACTTTCTGTGAGTCCTTCAAGGAAATCCTGGTGTGTCTGGCTAAACGAATCAAAAGATGCGAGCTCAATCACCGCTTTTATCTGTCCTTCAAACATAACAGGAAGTACCAGTACATTCATCGGTGCTGCTTCGCCCAATCCGGAATTGATCTGAATATAATCGGGTGGCACATTGGTCAGCAGAATCCGTTCTTTTTCAAGAGCGCATTGTCCTACCAGTCCTTCTCCAAGTGCAAACTCGCTGGATACGTTTTTCCGGCGACGGTAAGCATAGGCAGCAATGAGTTTCAGTTTTGAATCCATGAAATTCTCCTGCTGATCCATGATATAAAACAAGCCCTGCTGAGCCGATACTACCTGTGCCAGCTCGGAGAGAATACGTTTGGTAACCGAATTCAATTCCTTTTGTCCCTGCAACATCTGGGTAAACTTGGCCAGATTGGATTTGAGCCAGTCCTGCTCCTGATTTCTGAGTGTAGTGGCTTTGAGGTTGGCAATCATCTGGTTGATGGTATCTTTCAGTGCTTCCACTTCACCTCTGGCTTCCACCCCGATTGTACGTGTAAGATCGCCTTTTGTTACTGCCGACGCCACCTCGGAAATGGCACGAACCTGTGTGGTCAGATTTTCTGCCAACTGATTCACATTTTCGGTCAGATTTTTCCAGGTACCGGAAGCGCCGGGAACACTTGCTTGCCCGCCAAGCCGTCCTTCCGCACCCACTTCTCGTGCCACAGTGGTTACCTGATCGGAAAAGATAGCAAGCGTATCTATCATTTCATTAATCGTGTCTGTGAGCTGAGCTACCTCCCCTTTGGCTTCAATGGATAGTTTTTGTTTCAGATTACCCATAGCTACTGATGTAACCACTTTGGCAATACTTCGTACCTGACTGGTCAGATTGGATGCCATCAGGTTTACATTATCCGTAAGATCTTTCCAGGTTCCGCCGACTCCTTTTACATGGGCTTGTCCACCCAGCTTTCCTTCTGTACCCACCTCTCTGGCAACCCGCGTTACCTCAGATGCGAATGAGTTGAGCTGATCCACCATCGTATTGATGGTGTTTTTCAGATCCAGAATTTCACCTTTTACATCCACCGTGATTAACTTGGAAAGGTCGCCGCTGGCCACCGCTTTTGTTACTTCGGCAATGTTACGTACCTGAGCAGTGAGGTTACCTGCCATTCCGTTTACACTATCTGTCAAATCTTTCCATGTTCCTGCAACACCGGGTACAAATGCCTGCCCTCCCAGCTTCCCGTCGGTACCTACTTCGCGTGCTACCCGTGTTACTTCAGAAGCAAAGGCCCGGAGCTGATCCACCATGGTATTGATGGTTTCTTTCAGCTGAAGAATTTCGCCGCGTACATCAGCCGTAATTTTTTTGGACATATCCCCGTTGGCAACGGCAATGGTTACATCCGCAATATTCCGTACCTGAGCAGTAAGGTTACCTGCCATCTGGTTTACACTGTCGGTCAAATCTTTCCAGGTGCCTGCAACACCCGGCACATTAGCTTGTCCTCCCAGTTTTCCTTCGGTACCTACTTCACGAGCCACCCGTGTCACTTCCGAAGCAAAAGCCCGGAGCTGATCCACCATGGTATTGAGTGTTTCCTTGAGCTGGAGAATTTCTCCACGTACATCTACTGTAATTTTACGCGACATATCACCGCTTGCCACCGCAATAGCCACATCCGCTATATTACGTACCTGAGCAGTCAGGTTACCGGCCATTTGGTTTACACTGTCTGTCAAATCTTTCCAGGTTCCGGCTACACCGGGCACATCAGCCTGTCCGCCCAGCTTACCTTCTGTTCCTACCTCCCTTGCTACACGTGTTACTTCGGAAGCAAACGAGTTGAGCTGATCCACCATCGTATTGATCGTGATTTTAAGCTCCAGAATTTCGCCTTTTACATCTACCGTTATCTTCTTGGAAAGGTCGCCTTTCGCTACCGCTGTTGTTACTTCCGCAATATTCCGTACCTGACCAGTGAGGTTGCTGGCCATCTGGTTTACACTGTCCGTTAAATCTTTCCAGGTACCGCCTACTCCTTTTACCTGAGCTTGTCCGCCCAGTTTACCTTCCGTACCCACCTCCAATGCCACCCGTGTAACTTCTGATGCAAATGAGTTCAGCTGATCCACCATGGTATTGATGGTATTCTTTAGTTCCAGAATTTCGCCTTTAACATCCACTGTAATTTGGCGGGAGAGGTCACCTTTCGCTACCGCTGTTGTTACTTCCGCAATATTCCGTACCTGGCCGGTCAGGTTACTGGCCATTTGATTTACACTATCTGTCAAATCTTTCCAGGTGCCTCCTACTCCTTTTACCTGGGCCTGACCACCCAGTTTACCTTCTGTTCCCACTTCCCGTGCTACACGCGTTACTTCGGAGGAGAATGAGTTGAGCTGATCCACCATCGTATTGATGGTCTTTTTTAGTTCCAGGATTTCTCCTTCAACTGTTACGGTGATTTTTTTGGAAAGATCGCCGTTCGCAACTGCCGTTGTTACTTCGGCAATATTACGTACCTGACCCGTCAGATTGCTGGCCATTTGGTTTACACTGTCCGTCAAATCTTTCCAGGTACCACCCACCCCTTTTACTTTGGCTTGTCCTCCCAGCTTACCTTCCGATCCTACTTCCCGTGCTACCCGGGTTACTTCAGCACCAAACGAGTTGAGCTGATCAACCATTGTATTAATCGTGTTTTTCAGCTCCAGAATTTCTCCTTCTACGTTTACCGTAATTTTTTTGGACAAATCGCCTTTGGCTACAGCCGTCGTTACTTCTGCAATATTCCGTACCTGGCCGGTAAGGTTACTGGCCATCTGGTTTACACTGTCTGTCAAATCTTTCCACACACCACCTACCCCTTTTACTTTGGCCTGTCCTCCCAGTTTGCCTTCCGATCCTACTTCACGTGCCACCCGTGTTACTTCTGATCCGAAGGAGTTCAGCTGATCCACCATCGTATTGATGGTATTTTTCAGCTCCAGAATCTCACCTCTTACATCTACCGTAATTTTTTTAGAAAGATCGCCTTTGGCAACTGCGGTTGTAACTTCAGCAATATTCCGTACTTGCCCGGTCAGGTTGCTGGCCATCTGGTTTACACTATCCGTTAAATCTTTCCAGGTACCACCAACACCTTTTACATGTGCTTGTCCGCCAAGCTTACCTTCTGTTCCCACTTCCCTTGCCACGCGGGTTACTTCCGATGCAAAGGAGTTGAGCTGATCCACCATCGTATTGATGGTGTTTTTTAATTCCAGGATTTCTCCTTTTACGTCTACCGTAATCTTTTTGGAAAGGTCGCCCTTGGCCACCGCTGTTGTTACATCGGCAATATTCCGCACTTGTCCGGTAAGGTTACTCGCCATCCGGTTTACACTATCGGTCAAATCCTTCCATACACCACCCACCCCTTTTACCTTTGCCTGACCACCAAGCTTTCCTTCTGTTCCCACCTCTCTGGCTACCCGGGTTACTTCCATGGAAAACAGATTGAGCTGTTTCACCATTCCGTTTACCTCTTTCGCAATTCTTAAAAACTCCCCTTGCAGTGCATGGCCTTCTATATCCAAAGGCATTTGTTGTGACAGGTTGCCTTTTGCCACCGATGTGATTACGTGTGCTATTTCAATGGTAGGATGTACCAGGTCGGAAATGAGTGTATTTACAGAATCCACGCAAGAGCCCCAGGAACCTTTTGCTCCGTCCAGTTCCACTCGTTTGGTCAGTTTACCTTGTTTACCTATACTGTTTCCAACCTTTTCAAATTCCACGACCATCCGCTCATTCAACTCAATAATTTCGTTGAGGGTATCGCATATTTTACCTTTGAGTCCCAGCTGATCAGCAGGCATCCGGACAGAAAAATTTCCGTTCCTCACCTGCATAAGAATACGGAACAGCTCCGCATCGCTCAAAATGCTTCCGTTCTCAAAATGCTCATGACCATTACCATTGCTAGCATGTGTCTGCTGTGGAGTGGCTTTTCCATTTTTCATTTTCGTAGTCATGGGATTCTTTTTATATCCGGATTAACAAGACGACAACAGCATTCATCCTTATTAAAATAAAAGAACGAAGTATTTTGAAACAGGTTGGATGTTGTAGTGTACCCTTATCTAAATATAAACCTATTCAATACTCTATTTTGGTATTTGTGACGGATGGAATAAAATACCTGATAGTTGGATACATAATCAGGAAAACAGGTAAAGGAACTTTCATTCCTTCCTATTCATTTCAATATGTATTTTAATATGTTTCTTTAAAAAAAACATCAACAACATAAAAATCCCGCCAGGGAGGGTATGGCGGGATTTTTACTAAGAGCTGCTCTTTTGCATTAACTTTCCATATAATGTAAGCTGTTTCGTTCAGCTATGGAATGAAGTGTATTCAGGATATTTTCGGCTCCCGCATATTCCAGCTCCGGTGCTTCTTCGGTTCCATAATTATTACGAAGTATCCGGTTCAGACTTACCATTCCCTTAAGACGCTGCTCTTCATCCACAACAGGCAATCGGCCTACGCGCATTGTTCGCATCATTTTGAGCGCAGATACGGTATGATCTTCCGGCCTGATAGTATGAACTTTGGCGGTCATCACTTCATGTACTTTCAGATCTTCCACCCGTTTATCTCCTCTGCACAAAGCAAGAGCAACATCCCGGTCTGTTATAATACCAATTACTTTTTTGGATTCATCAACTACGGGCAAACAGCCAATATTTGACTTATCCATCCGGAGGACGATCTCCTTTAGTGATTCATTCCGTGTACATTGCTGCGGCAGAGCCACCATTATTTCTCTTATCGTTTTCATTTCAGTTGTGTTTTTATGATCTGGTTTGAATTTCCCGGTTTATGAACGGAAGCCGGGTACCGTTTGGCCGAAAACAATGCTTGTTTTCCCAAAAGAAGAATAAAGTAGGGGTCACTTCCGGAGAAACAGGCAGACGGCAATCACATTTCCTCCAACTTTTCTCACTGCCCTGCGCAGATCGCGCTCTGAACATTTGAACACTTTGCACCATTCGGCACGGTCATATTCACAGCGGATATTCACTTGTTTTTTTAGAATTGGGCGCATGGTTTAACTGATGCGTTTGATTTCAATTTCCCTTTACTATATGGCAATTCGGCAGAATCACTATCGGAACAATCCTAACTATTCAGGTGTTCTTTTTCGACTTGCGGCGTTTCAGGGATACAGAGCCTGACAACAAATCCTCTTGCTCTTCTTTCTCCACTTTAAGTTTATACTTTGACACATCCAGAATCTGTGCCTGAGGAAAGCGTTTGAGTGTTTGGCGTTGAGCTTCCTGTGAAGTCTCTTTACTACTGATTACATCCATTTTTCGTCCTTGATATTGAACGGTCAACTTCCATTTGGTATACGCTTTATCTGTCATGCGGGGTATTTTGGTAACGATCTGCATAACCATGCGCAGACACTTTTCATTCAATTCAACTCAAATATACTATAGGCATAAGCAGAACAACCGACATTGTGATACCCGGCAGGATAAAAATGATCATTGGTTGTATTTGAATGGGAATCGGGAAAGGAGAAGGAAGAAAAACTGCTCTAAACAGTTTTTAATTTTGCAAGCAACTCTTTCTTGTGAGAGCGGCTTACCGGTAGCGCAATCTTTTCGATAATCACTACATTGTCTTCAATAGCGGAGATTTTATCTATACTCACAATATGCGAATTGTGGATACGCATAAATTTATCCTGAGAAAGGCGGGATTCGATGGATTTGAGCGTTGACAATACAATGTGACGTTTCCCGTCCTTGGTATTGATTGAAACATGATTCGCCAGACCCTCAATATAGAGGATATTGTTCATGCCAATCCGCACCAGGCGGTTATTGACTTTTACAAAAAGATCCTCACTTTGTTGCAGCTCTTCACTGCTTTTTTTCCTTTTCTGGGTACGCATTATTGCTTTCAGAAATCGCTCCTCTGAAACAGGCTTAACCAGATAATCGGTCGCTTCCAGATCAAATGCTTTCACAGCATGCTCCTCACTGGATGTGATAAATATGATCTGAATCTGATCCCTGTTAAAATAGTTGAGCAATTGAATGCCACTCATTCCAGGCATATCGATATCAAGTAAAATAAGTTCCACTTGTTCTTTAACAAGTACTTTAAGAGCCTCTGAAGCTGATGAACAAACGCCTACAAGGTTTAAGGTTGGGGTTCGTTTTACCAACATCTCCATAAAGCTCCTTACCAGCTTATCATCATCAACAATAATACAATTCATCATTTTAGATATTGCAATGCTACACAAACAGGGGTATAAAACAAATTTAAACAATTTAAAGATGTCCTGTAGCATAAATTTCATTACTTATAATATGTTATTGCAAAAAAATATATTTAATGTTTTATATACGAACAATCCTTATAATATGCCAAACTAAACTGGTTATGATACCATCGGTCACAAAATCCAATAATGAAGGCCAGATGCTGTCTATCTTTGAGGACTTCAAATAAGGTTAACCCTTTTAACTAATCGCCATGAAAAACACTGGTGCTGAAATACTTGAAAAAAAAGACGCTTCGTCAAAAAAAAACACAGATGCGAAACGTAACTCGGTAGAGGAATTAATCAGGATAAACTCACAATGGGTTGAGAAAGCGCTTCATACTCAAAAAGAGATTGCAGCAGATTTGCTGAGCACTTCCGGACCTATTGGACCTAGTCCTGAAACCCTGGATACCATGAGAAAAGTGATCCATAAGAACACAGAAGTGGCAGAGGAATCTGTTAAGGACATAATAGAGATAAGTAACAAACACATTATCCTGCTCCACGAATGTAATATGAGGCTCATGGATGCACTCAAAGAATCTCTTTCTTTAAATGAAAACATGCAAGAAAGCGAAGCCCTGTATAAAGTGGTCGAAGATAATTTCAAAGTGTGTGTAAATGTATTGCTTGATAGTATGAAAACTCTTGGGAATGCATATGACAAACATGCAGAATCAACCATAACTTTTAACAGGGAATTTACAGAGCAGGTATGGGCTCAACTGGAACTGTTTAATGAATTCCATACGCACAATCTGCAAACGATTAACAAAACCATTGAATCATGGTGGATTCAGGACGGACGCGGGTAATACCCAGGAATAAGCACCCTAAAGAAGGGAAATTAAAAAGAAAACGGAACAAGGGAAGCCCGATGCGGAATAAAGCAATTAATATGAATTCTTTATTTTTCGGAACCTTCGATTATAACCCAGTCGTAAAAATGAATTCTCAGAAACCATCTGTATAAACAGGTGGTTTCTATTTTATTTTACTCATTTGATCGATAAACAGTTAGAAAAAAAGAGAAACCTTATTTGTAATTCTGAGTAAAAAGAATGAGTTTATTCCTTCTTCACCACACAGACTGACGCAATTCATACCTTTTAAAACAACCTCCATGGACTGTATAATAGTCGATGACGAAGAAATGTCATCCAGTGTTCTGAAACATATGGTGAATCAGATCAGCTATCTGCGACTGATAAAAACCTGCAATAATGCTCCGGAAGTAACGGAAGCATTGAAAACTGAGAAAGTGGATCTTCTGTTTCTGGATATAGAAATGCCGGGAATGAATGGCTTGGCTCTGCTCAAGAGTCTTTCTCCGTCGCCCCTGGTAATCCTTACCACATCACATACACAGTATGCACTGGAAGCATTTGAACATGATGTAGTAGATTATCTTGTAAAACCCATCGAGTTTTCAAAACTTCTCAAATCCGTAGAAAAAGCAAAAGCCTTTTATGACCAGATGAATAAACAAGCTGGTACATTTAACCAGGATTATCTTTTCCTAAAGAAAAATGCACTCTTGAATAAGGTGCCTGTAAAAGATATATTGTGGATTGAAGCCCTTGGCGACTATGTAACCTTTCATACCATCGAAGGCAATTACACACTTCATATTACCTTAAAATCGCTGGAAAAGAAATTACCGGCCGACAAATTTCACCGAATCCATCGCTCCTATATCATTCAGCTGGAGCACATCAGCAGTATTGACGACAATGTCATCAGTATAGGAAATAAACTGATTCCTGTGGGATCGTTATATAAAGACAACTTTCTTTCCCGGTTAAATTTCCTGTAAAAAAGCGGGAAAAGTATTTTACGCCAGCCCAACCCCAGCAGTTGGCGTATTGGAATGCAGCAGCCTGAAAATTTTGTATTTGTCAAGTTTGCTTCATCAACCTACAAATGAATCTGTTCAACCATGATTTTGATTCACTCACCGATTCCTCCCATTTTTTTACCATTTTCGACGTTCCACGAATATAAAGCGTTATACCCCAAATGCCTGCTCATTGCCTATAACGAAGCAGGTATCTTATGAAACAGGCCGTTCGGTGTTATCCGGCACATAACTGACATAAAAAGTGGTCGCATCTATTAAAGCAAGTATTTTCCTGAAAACCGGCGCATAAAAAAGTGTGTGTTTAACCAGGATGCAAAAAATAAATTATGAAAAAAATAGGGAAAGACAGAGCAATCAATATTCTTCTTATAGAAGACAACCCCGGCGACATCAGGCTTACCAAAGAAGTGCTTAAAGAGGGCAAAATAAGAAATGAATTAAATGTAGTAATGGATGGAGAACAGGCCATTCAATACCTTAAAAAAACAGGAGAGTTCAGCCATGCAGCTACACCAGACATAATTCTCCTGGATTTGAATCTACCAAAAAAAGACGGAAGGGAAGTCTTGTCAGAAATAAAAGCGGACCCACTCCTGATGCTGATTCCCGTTATTGTACTCACTACTTCTTCCGCCGAAAGAGATATTCTGAACATGTACTCACATCACGCCAATTGCTATATTACCAAACCCGTTGATTTCAATCAGTTTATTTCAGTTGTTAAATCCATCGAAAATTTCTGGTTAAACATTGTCATTTTACCCTCCATGGATTAGCAAAATGCTTAAGGATGAAGAATCTGAAAACGTTCGCGGCATTTTTAAAAAATGAAAAACTTATTCCTTACAGCCAGGACAGCATTGCCCTGGCAAGGGAAATGAATATACCGGTAATGAAGTTCTTCAAAGACCTGACGGAAGAGCAACTGCTTCATATGTCTATGAACCGTAATTTGCATTTTCTTGATTCACTTATTGACGATACAGCCCTCCATAATGCCGGAATAAACCTGAAACTTTGGGAAGAAAATAAAATGCCAGGCATTTCCCGAAACGACATTGAGCCCTCCGATCTGGTTTTAACCTATGCTTTGCAGAAAAAAATAATGTTGAGTTATCTCGGACTTTACACTTCCATTACTTCAGAAGCAATCCTTATAATGACTGAGCTGGAAAATTATTACACCATCGTTCAGGAAGCTGCAGTTAAAGTTTTTTTTTACATTCAAAAGGAAACGGAAAATCAGCTTAGGCAAGTACAAGAAGAATTATCAAACAAAACAAAAGAACTTATCCGGTCTAATAGCGAACTCGAGCAATTTGCTTATGTCGCATCCCATGATTTACAGGAACCGTTGAGAATGATAAACAGCTATATTCAATTACTTGCTTCCCGTTATAAAGACCAGCTTGATCAGGATGCCAATGACTTTATTGATTTTGCGGTAGACGGAAGTAACCGGATGCGAATTCTTATCAACAGCCTTCTGGAGTATTCCCGTGTTAACAGAATCAAACCTTTCGAATACATTAACGTTCGTGAAATACTTTCGGAAGTATTAATGGATATGGATCGTAGCATCCGGGAAAATTCGGCCATTATTCAGTATAGCAAATTGCCCGATATATATTGCGACCCTGTTTTAACAGGACTTTTATTTCAAAATATTATCGGAAATGCGATAAAATTTAGAGGAGCAGAAAGCCCTGTAATTTCCATTTCGGCAGAACGTAAAGGGGGGCATCACCTGTTTGCTATTAAAGACAATGGGATTGGAATCAGAAAAGAGTATTTTGACAAGATATTTGTCATCTTTCAGCGACTCAATAGCGTTGACAAATATCCGGGAACAGGTATCGGACTTGCAATATGTAAGAAAATTGTAGAGCGACATGGAGGAGAAATTTGGGTAACATCGGAGCCGGGAAAGGGAGCTGTTTTTTATTTTACGATTAAATAAATACTTTTTATTATATTGATCCACTCCTGCCATTTGCAGGAGATACAGATAGTTGTTTCACACAACAGAAACTGCGTCTAGTGAATTTTAAAGGCCCCTTCGGTAACCGTTGGCTGGCATTTCTTATTTATCAGTGATCGCGTTAATTAGCTATTTCCAGACAGACTGTCAATAAATACTATATATGAACATTGCTCAAAACAGACTTGCAAACTGGTTCAAAAATGTTTCCATCAAAGAAAAGTTGTATTTCGTCATGTGCATTATGGCACTGCTGATTGCAGCTGAATTACTTATCCTCTATTTTACCATCCACACCCTTTCTTCAACACGTGCTTTTGTAAGCGGAGAAGGTCTTTATTCAAAAGCCCAAAAAGAGGCCGTATATAGTCTCCGTAAATATGCGGCCTCATTTGACGAAAACGATTACAACGCCTTTGAACTCTTTATTAATATACCCTCGGGTGATAAAAAAGCCCGATTGGAGCTTGAAAAAGACAACCCTGATCAGGATAAAATCTATGCCGGTTTTTTACAGGCCAGGAATCATCCGGAAGACATAAAAGGTATGATTCAACTGTTTAAACGATTCAGGCACGTCTCCTATATTGATAAAGCAATTTCCATCTGGGCTAAAGCCGACACCCTCATTGATCAGCTAAAAGATGCGGGAGTACATATTCATATGCTTGCTTCAAGCCGGTCAAACAACCGATCGCGTCTGGAAATCAGTCAGCTGGTAAACAAAATTGATGTTATTAACAGAGCACTGACCATTCTGGAAGACGATTTCTCTTATACGCTTGGAGCCGGCTCCCGATGGCTTGAAAATTTGATTCTGAAAATCCTTTTTCTTGTTGCTCTTACCGTTGAGTTAACCGGTTTATTTCTGACAATCTCTGTTAGTAGAGGTATAACAAGAGGTCTCGATGAAATAATCAGTGCTGCCGAAAATGTAGGAAGGGCAGACTTTTCAAGAAGAGCGGTAATAAGGTCAAAAGATGAACTTGGAAAATTGGCAGGCTCTTTTAATCAGATGGTAGAGGATTTACAACACAAAACAGAAGTACAAAAAAGCATTGAAGAAACATTGAGAAGACAAAAGGACTTATATGAAACACTTGTTTTTGCACAAAGTGAAATGGGGGAAGGGGTCGTTATTACAGAAGAAGACAAAATCGTTTTTGCCAATGAGGCTTTATGTAATATGTACGGATATTCTATCGAAGAAATGCTTTCCCTTACGTCCTACATGGACCTGATTTCACCCGATGAAAAATCAAAGATGAGAAACCGGAAACAGGACCGTTTGTCGGGAAACGACCTTTCCCAAACAGGCGAAACATTGGTCGTAAGAAAAGACGGAAAAGTAATTAATATAGGGTATTCCAGAAAGATCATTCAGGTTGGAAAAACAACTCAGATCATTTCCATTGTCCGAGATATTACCGGACAGAAAATTTCGGAAAAGAAAATGGAAGAGATGGCTGCTATAGTTCAGGCTTCCAACGATGCCATTCAGACCCTTTCGATGGAAGGCATTATATTAAACTGGAACAAAGGGGCGGAAAAATTATATGGCTATCAGGCCGAAGAAGTTGTAGGTAAGCACTCTTCTGTACTTTCTGTACCTGGAATGGAGGATGAGTTTGCCTTCCTCACCAACAAGATAATAAATGGCGAATACATTGCTCCCTATGAATCGGGAAGAAAAAGAAAAAATGGCAGCACCATCTATGTATCAACGACTGCTTCGCCCATTTATGATCAATCAGGACGGGCAAGTTCTATTGCCATTATAGCACGTGATATTTCGGAAAGCAAGAAATCTGCGGCCGAACTCAAACAAAAATCAGATGAACTTATAAGATCGAATACCGATCTGGAACAGTTTGCTTATGTCATTTCTCATGACTTGCGTGAACCATTAAGAACCATGAGCAGCTATGTTCAACTGCTGCAAACCAGATACGAGAATAAACTGGATGATGACGCAAATGAATTTATTCATTACGTGGTGGATGGAGCTAAAAGGATGAGCGACCTGATCCATGACCTCCTAAGCTATTCCCGGCTAGGCAATTCAGAGCTAGTGATGGAAAAAATAGATTGCGGTGAAATTGTGGAAATTGCGTTGGTACACCTGCAGGAGACTATAAAAAACAAAGAGGCCGAAATTTTTTACGATGGATTGCCGGAAATCTATGCCAGCAAAACCCAATTCATACAATTGTTTCAAAATCTGATTGGGAATGCTATCAAATTCAGTGGCCCGGCTACTCCTCATATATATATTAAAGCGCAACCTTCCGGCAATGGTTGGTTATTTTCCGTCAGAGATAACGGAATTGGTATTGACAAAAAATTTTCCACACGGGTATTTATCATCTTTCAGCGACTCCATGGAATGGATGAATATGAAGGTACCGGAATAGGGCTTGCCATTTGTAAAAAAATAGTAGAACGGCACGGCGGTGAAATATGGTGCGAATCGGAAGCCGGACATGGATCTGTTTTTTCATTCACCATTCATACGGCAGCTCCTTTTAACCTTGTATAAATTTCGAAACCACTACTGATCACAGCGTTTCTGAATTCCTGATTCTCATACTCCATTTGTCTTCTTTCCTTACCTTTGATGGCATTCCATATACCTTGAAACCACTTCTCTTTTATATTTTTCTGTTTCTAATACCGGGAACAGACCTTCGGGCCCAGCAGCTTATTAAGCATTTCAGGCAACTTAGTCATCCGGAGAAACGGTGGGTATACGCCCACCCTTTTGTTGCAAAAAAGGCATTTCATATTACACAAGAGGTGCTTAAAATAACACAAGCCGAACTAAGTGATTCCCTCTTGGATGGGAAAGCCAATGGAGGTCAGGTAGACGCTTTTCGTCATGCATTCTGGATGGCACGCCTGGCTAATGGCATTGGCCACCGAAAAGCACGTTTGCTGGGTGTCGCACATGAAAAAGGCAACAAGGAAGATTTTTTAAAAAACAGAACCGAAGAGGGCGCTTTAAGCGATTCGCTGGCATCTTTAATGGACCTGAAAAATAATGAAGCCGGACTGGAGCTTGCGAACCTCCATCCACATGGCACCCTTTCCGAAATGAAGATCATTGTGATTGATGCAGCCATAAGAGGCAAACTCTTTATTCTGTTAATGGATGTAAAGAACAATTATTATGACTGTTCTGGTAACAAGCTGGATATGCAAGCATGGAAAGGCCAGTGGAATATTCCTAAATGTCTGGTAAAATCTAATACAAAAGTGGGAATATTTGAGAAGTGATTAAATTAAACCCCACCTTCACTATCTTAGCCGCTTCATTTAATATTTAATGCGTTTCAGATATATCTTTCATATCACATTACTTTTCCTCCTGTTCACCGGGAGTATCCTGTTACGTGATAGGAATATAGATAAACCATTAGGACGTCACCACGAATGGATTACAGCGCACACCCTGGTGACGTTAAGCATCTGGGAAAAAGAAGGTCTGATTACCCATCACTTTAGCCCCATATACACCTTTTCCGGCAAAGCAAATGCCAATTTGGAACTTCTGGGAGGGGTAAAAGATCAGAATGGGCGATGTTACTATACCTCCTACCCTCCTTTCGCTTTTTTGCTTCCCTATTTTATTTTTCATCCGTTGGGTATTACACCCAATGTTATGTCTTTACAGGTCTTGGGGCTTATTATTCATTTCATTTGCGCCTTTGGCGTTTTTCTGCTTCTCTACCAACTGTATGGCAAACACATAGGTAAAGAAACTTTTCTTCCGGCATTTATTGCTTTTACTCTTTATTGCTATAGTTACGGAAACCTTTGGTTTCACATGAATCTTTGGTTTTGCGATATCCTTATGCAAGCCTTTTTTATTTACGGTACTTTATTGTATTGTAAAATAAGGAGGGGAACAGGAACGCGCATACATCATATTTTACTTGGCCTGGTGGCTTTTCTAGCTGTGTATACTGAATGGCTGGGCCTTCTGATGGTTATGGTATTTGCGATTTCTGAAGGAATCAGGGCTTTGAGAAAGAAAACCAACTATCGCCTTTTCATAGTCCTTTGTGGAGCCGCCTTCCTAGCCCTTACTCTTACCTTATGGCAATATAGCTCTATCAACGGCTTGTCAGCATTTCTGGAGGCGGCGAAAGCCAAATACCTTATCCGGAGCGGATACCAAAACAGAAGTATAAGTGAGTATGGATTTAACATTCTGAACCCTGCTTCTTATGAAAAGATGGATGGCAACTATAATGGTAATTACCTCACTCTTATCAACCTCCTTGGAATTCTTGGGATTCTTTTTATCGCCATCAGCATTTACCGCCGTAAATATTTTATGAATCAGGAGGAAGGGAGCCTTCTTTTCTATATTATACTCCCGGTGGTGTTACATCACCTCATTTTTTTTAATTTCAATATTGTACATGATTTCTCAACCCTGAAAACGGTTTTCTTTCTTATTACCTTGCTTGCTATTTTCAGTCAGCGTATTCTCCTCTTTTTTTCCTCTTTACCGGTAAAGGTTTCCTGGATAGGGAGCGTTGGCTTAACTATTATTATCAGCATAAAATGCTTTGAGTCTGCCGTATTGTACAAAAAAAATTACGTTGCTAACTCAATTATACCACCTTATGTAGTTTTAGGCCAGGCTATACGAACACAGGCCCCCGCTGATGTACTTGTTATCATAAACGGTGAGTTATGCCCGGAAATGATGTACTATTCGGGCAGAAATATGGGCTGGGCTCTGGATACAACAGGTGCACGTGACTTTTTGTCCCGGGGTGGCTATTCCAAAGCAATTTTCTTTGATATAAAAAATGGGGTATTAAAAGGAGTTTACCCGCTTTAGATTTCCAAAAGGAATGAAACTGGGAAGCTCTTCTACCCAATCCTATTTTTTTCTTAGCTTTGCCTTCCTATCAAAAAAATGCCAATATGGGTCTTACGAAAGTAGCATCTTCAAAAGTATCAGAACTGCTAGGTGATAAGGCAGAGTACTATCTGAATCATACCTGCAAAACTATTTCCAAGGAGCTTATACACCTTCCGGGTACTGATTTTGTGGACCGTTGTTTCGGTCCGGGGAATCGAACCCCGCAAGTATTACGAAGCCTCCAGGCCCTTTATAATCATGGCCGGCTGGGCGGAAGCGGATATCTTTCCATTCTACCTGTAGATCAAGGCATTGAACATTCTGCCGGAGCATCTTTTGCCTCTAATCCAATTTATTTCGACTCGGAAAATATTGTAAAGCTGGCTATTGAAGGTGGCTGTAATGCGGTTGCTTCTACGTTTGGGGTACTGGCCTCCGTTTCAAGAAAATATGCGCATAAGATCCCATTCATAGTGAAACTGAATCACAACGAATTTCTTACTTATCCGAATAAATTTGATCAGATTATGTTTGGTTCGGTAACGGATGCCTGGAATCTGGGGGCAACTGCTGTTGGAGCAACTATCTATTTCGGATCACCCGAATCTTCCCGTCAGATTGTGGAAGTGGCCCAGGCTTTTGAAAAAGCACACGAGCTTGGAATGGCTACTATATTATGGTGTTATACACGTAATAATGCCTTTAAAAAAGACGGGGTGGATTACCACACAGCAGCTGATCTTTCATCACAAGCTAACCACCTGGGTGTAACCATACAAGCGGATATAATTAAACAAAAACTTTCGGATAAAAACGGAGGATATCTGGCCTTGAATTTTGGCAAAACTCATCCAAAAGTATACTCCGAACTGACTACCGACCATCCCATTGACCTGTGTCGTTACCAGGTAGCCAATTGCTATATGGGACGTAATGGGTTAATTAATTCCGGAGGAGAAAGCAAAGGTGCTTCTGATCTGGCGGATGCAGTAACAACTGCCATCATTAATAAAAGAGGAGGTGGACAAGGTTTAATTTCTGGAAGAAAAGCATTTCAGCGTCCTATGCCGGAAGGCATAACATTACTGAATGCAATACAGGATATATACCTGGATAAAGACATTACTATAGCCTGATTTTCATAATATTATTTATCTGCTGATTGAATGAGCTGGTTTAAGAGAATAAAAGAAGGCATCACCACTTCCACCAAAGAGAAAAAGGAAACTCCGGAAGGATTATGGTATAAATGCCCTTCATGCAAGAAAATTACAACTACAACTGAACACCTGGCCAATAAATATGTTTGCCCAAATTGTGACTACCATGAAAGAGTGGGCTCTCATGAATATTTTGAGATTATATTCGACAAAAACGAATTCATAGAGCTGAACGAAAAACTGGAGTCGGGCGACCCGCTGGAATTTACTGACACAAAAAGTTATAAAAGCCGTCTGATTGATTCTCAAAAGAAGAGTGGGCTATATGACGCATTGAGAAGTGTACATGGTACGGTAGAAGGCAATGATCTGGTATGCTGCTGTATGGATTTCGGTTTTATTGGCGGATCAATGGGGTCGGTAGTTGGCGAAAAGATTGCCAGGGCCATTGATTACTGCCTTGAATATCGTATCCCATTGCTTATCATTTCCAAATCAGGAGGTGCCCGTATGATGGAAGCAGCCTTCTCCCTCATGCAGATGGCCAAAACTTCGGCTAAACTGGCCCTGATGGATGATGGCAAAATACCTTATATCTCTCTTTTAACCGACCCTACCACAGGAGGGGTTACTGCTTCCTATGCCATGCTAGGAGATCTTAATATTAGCGAACCGGGATCTCTAATAGGCTTTGCCGGCCCTCGCGTAGTGAAGGAAACCATCGGAAAAGACCTCCCTAAGGGGTTTCAGACTGCGGAATTTGTACTGGAACATGGTTTTTTGGATAAAATCATTCATCGTAAGGATTTGCAGCCAACCCTGGCCACTTTACTTAAGATGTTTAAAAACTAGGCTATTACGATTAACAGGCCTTACTTCTGCCATTTTGCTCCAACTTTTTGTCCCGGAATAGCGACCTTTGGTCTATATCGGTGAAAATGTATGAAATTCGAGGCAAATATTCCCTTGTTTTTTTGTGTTATTGAAAGAAATGTCTATTTTTGCAATCCGAATTTAAATCGAAGGATACCATGTATTTAACCAGTGAAGTAAAAAAAGGGATTTTCAAGAAACACGGAAAATCTGATAAAGATAGCGGAACATCAGAAAGCCAGATCGCGCTTTTCAGTCACCGCATCAACCATTTGACAGAACATTTGAAAGTCAAAAAGAAAGATCTTAATACACAACGTGCTCTGATCAATCTGGTAGGTAAACGTAAGAGCTTGCTGGACTACCTGAAGAAAAACGATATTACACGGTACAGGGCCATTATTAAAACCCTGGAACTACGTAAATGAGTCCAATCATTGGATTTTAAAAGCATCCCCAGATTTTCCCGGGATGCTTTTCTGTTTATAAGCGGTTATTATAAAGAGGTATAAAAGAGGAAAAAAAGAAAAAAACAACAAAAAACATGTCACAAACTGGAATTACCAAAACTTTTGATCTCGGCGACGGGAGAATGGTTAGCCTGGAAACAGGAAAGCTCGCGAAACAGGCCGATGGCTCTGTAGTGGTTAAAATAGGAAACACTATGTTGCTTGCTACCGTGGTAGCCAACAAGGATGCTAAAGAAGGGGTTGATTTCTTGCCGCTTTCTGTTGATTATCAGGAAAAATTTGCTGCCGCCGGTAAATTCCCGGGTGGCTTTTTCAAAAGAGAAGCCCGCTTATCTGAAAATGAAATCTTAACAAGCCGTCTGGTGGATCGTGCCCTGCGCCCCCTCTTTCCGGACGACTTTCATGCTGATGTTCAGGTGATGATTTCCCTGATCTCTGCTGATAAAAACATACAACCTGATGCATATGCCTGCCTGGCTGCAGCTACAGCAATAGCCCTGTCTGACATTCCATTCAATGGCCCCATTTCAGAAGTGCGTGTAGGTCGTGTTGATGGCAAATTTGTCATCAACCCTAACTTTTCCGATATGGCGAATTCTGACCTCGATATGATGGTTGCCGCCAGCGAAAAAGACATCACTATGGTGGAAGGAGAAATGAAAGAAATCTCCGAACAGGATATGGTTGCCGCCATCAAATTTGCGCACGAAGCAATTCGTAATCAAATCAGAAACATCGTTGAATTTGCAAAACAGGCAAATGCCCCCGTTACAAAAAGGGAATACTCGCATGAGAACAACGATGCGGAACTCAAAGAAAAAGTATACAAAGACACTTACGATAAAGCATATGCTGTAGCCAAAAAGGGAGACAAAGATAAACATGCCCGTAGCGAAGCATTTGGCAAAGTACTTTCCGATTACCTGTCTACCTTTTCTGAGGAAGAACGAGCTGCTAAAACAGGTCTTATAAAAAAATATTATCACGATGTGGAATACCATGCCGTAAGAAACCTCATCCTGGACGAAAAGAAACGTCTGGACGGACGTGGTACAGCTGATATCCGCCCGATATGGAGCGAAGTGGATTACCTGCCTTCTGCACATGGCTCTGCCATTTTTACTCGCGGCGAAACGCAATCCCTTACCTCTGTTACACTTGGAACCAAGCTGGATCAATTAAAAATTGATGGGGCTGTGATTTCAGGAGAACAACGTTTTTATCTGCACTATAATTTTCCGGCATTTTCAACAGGCGAGGCTCGTCCTAACCGCGGTGTTGGACGTCGTGAAGTAGGTCATGGAAACCTGGCTTTACGTGCTCTAAAACAGGTATTTCCTACTGATTGTCCTTATACCGTCCGTGTCGTTTCCGATATCCTCGAATCGAACGGTTCCTCCTCTATGGCTACTGTATGCGCAGGCACACTGGCACTGATGGATGCCGGTGTAAAGATTGCCAAACCGGTTACCGGCATTGCGATGGGATTGATTACGGCAAAAGGAAAATATGCAGTACTAAGCGATATCCTTGGCGATGAAGATCACCTGGGTGATATGGACTTTAAAGTATGCGGTACGAAAGATGGTATTACTGCCTGTCAGATGGACCTGAAAGTAGATGGTCTGCCTTATGAAGTAATGGTACAAGCTCTTGAACAGGCAAAAGCAGGCAGACTACATATCCTGAATGAGATCAGCAAGACTCTGGATAAAGCCCGTGGCGACTATAAACCGCACGCACCTCGCCTGGTACAGATTACCGTTCCGAAAGAATTTATCGGAGCCATTATCGGACCGGGAGGAAAAATTATTCAGGAAATGCAGCGTGAGACCGGCACGACCATCGTTATTGAAGAGAAAAACGAGATGGGCTATGTAGATATCGCAGGCGATAACCAGGAAGCGGTAGAAGCTGCTCTGAAACGTATCCGCAACATTGTTGCTGTTCCAGAAGTAGGTGAAGTATATGAAGGAAAAGTGAAATCAATTCTCAATTTCGGAGCATTCATTGAATTTATGCCTGGAAAAGATGGGTTGCTGCACATTTCCGAAGTAGAACACCGACGCTTGGATAATCTGGAAGGTATCATCAAAGAAGGTGACCTTGTAAAAGTAAAACTGATTGGTGTGGATCCTAAAACAGGAAAGTTTAAACTTTCCCGTAAGGTGCTCCTTCCTAATCCGAATAAGGAAAAACAAGAAGAAGAGGCGAAATAATAGCCTTTTCGAAATGGAAATAAAACGGGAGCTTCATGCTCCCGTTTTTGTTTTACGGAATTAATAAGAGGTGCTGATTTTCACGAATTCCTTCCTACATTCACTTTATGACGAAAATGCATGGAATTTCCTTAAAACGTGATTAACTTAGCAGGAAGAACAATTCTGATATGGGAAAAATAAAACAGATTGATGCTTATATCGCCAAATCGGCTCCATTTGCCCAACCAATTTTAAAACATATCAGGGAACTTGTTCACAAAGCCTGTCCACAGGTAGAAGAAAAGATGAAATGGAGCTTCCCTCATTTCGATTATAAAGGAATGTGTTGCAGTATGGCAGGCTTCAAGGAACACTGTGCAATAAATTTCTGGAAAGCATCTATCATGAAAGATCCGCAGAAATTACTGACTATTTCCCGGCTGGAGGCTGAAGGTATGGGGCATTTTGGCCGTATTACTTCTTTAAAGGAGCTGCCTGATGATAAGGTATTGATAGCCTATATAAAGGAAGCAGTAAGGCTAAACGAAGAAGGAATTGCATTGCCTCCTAAGCAAAAACCAAGTGAAAAAGAAAAGCAAAATATTGCCATCCCTCCTGCCCTTGTAGCTTCATTGAAAAAGAACAAAAAGGCCGCTAAGCAGTTTGAAAGCTTCAGCTATAGCAACAAAAAAGAATATGCCGAATGGATCGGGGAAGCAAAAACGGAAGATACGCGCAACAAAAGGCTCGAAACAGCTTTGGAATGGATTGCGGAAGGGAAATCCAGAAATTGGAAATATGCCAAAAAGTAAATGATTCGTTAAGGAATGTTAAAGCCTAAAAACCATAAGAGTCCTTATCACGTATATGAATCAAAAAAACATGCGAAATCTGACATTGTTTGCCCTAGGAGTTTTACTCCTATGGTCCTGCGACGGAAACACACAAACCAGTAAGAAACCCATGGATACAAAAAACACATCCGCCTCCAATGATAGCACTCCTGTTAAAAAAACAGATGCAGAATGGAAGGCTGTACTAACCCCAGAACAATATTATGTATTAAGAGAAAAAGGGACAGAGCATCCCTTTACTGGAAAGCTGCTGGAGAATAAGGAAAAAGGAATATATGTTTGCGCTGCCTGCGGAAACGAACTGTTCTCTTCCGACATGAAATTTGATTCCCATTGCGGATGGCCAAGCTTTGATCGTGAAATAGCCGGTGGTAAGATCAAGACGAAGACGGATACTGCGCTAGGGATGGTTCGTACCGAGATTATGTGTGCACGATGCGGAGGGCATTTGGGTCACATCTTTGATGATGGCCCCACGAAGACAGGGATGCGCTATTGTGTCAATTCTATCTCCCTGGATTTTAAGAAAGATAAGTAAAGAGAAAGTCCTGCTAGGTTTAAAATCTTGCAGGACTTTTATCATTATCTCTGCAATACTTTTTTTATATCGGGCTTAAAATATAGCTGACTCTTTAATATTTTACCATCCTCCCGGTATATAGGCTTTCCGTTTTCATCCAGTTTTGACATATTACTACGGTGTATCTCATCGAACACTTCTACAATCTTATGTTGTAAACCGTGCTTCAGAATAGTGCCGAATAAAATGTACATTTTGTCGCCTAAAGCATCAGCAATCTCAACCAAATCTCCTTTTCGACAAGCTTCCAGGTATTCCTCATTTTCTTCCTTCATCAAGTCATGACGAAGCTGATAATCCTTTTCAGCTACTAATGCAGTAGGATGCTCATTGCTTTGTATGCCGAATACATCGTGGAATTCTTTTACACTATTGATCTTATTAATCAAAAGCGGAGATACTACTGTTTCCTGCATTATTTTGATTTTTTAGTGCTATGATACTCATCATTCAAACCTTTCAATACATCGGATGTTATATCCAGCTCTTTTTTACCCAGGAGAATGGGAGACCCCATATTACCCGAATAAGCCATAATATACCGGTAGTGACCTTCACTGTTATAACGAGCAAGGAAATCAGATAACGTTTTTTGTATATCGCCCATTTGTCTCTGAACATCAGCCTCTAGGTTTTGCATATCGTCCTGTTTCTTTATTACAGAAGCTTGTTCTGCCTGCAGCCCTTTTTTAACCTCTTCCATTTCAGCATCGGTCAGTTTACCAGCTTGAAACTTTTGCTCACTCTGGGAATAATCATTCTGAAACTGCTCTTTTGCCCTTTGAAGATCAGACTCCATTTTTGCCTGCTTGACTCTGTTGGTTTTTGAAGCATCAACAATACGCTCGTATTTGACATTAAGTGTATCCAGATTGACATAGACAATATCAGAAGCCTTTATTTCAGAAGGTTTTATAGGCAGGCCGGCTTTTACACTATCTTTTTTCATAACAGTCCCATTTTTGGTTGGCAAAGTTTCTTCAGAAAAATGGAAATAATACAAGATAATTACTGCGCCAAAAAGGATAACATTCAATACAAGGGAAACGTTTTTCAAGGTAATATGTTTTAGATATTAATTAGCAAAGATAAAAGAGGAAGAAAAAAGGGCAGGATACAGTTTTGAAAAGTTTTGAACGCTGTTACGCGTTACATATTGAAGCATTAAGGTTAATGCGAATGATTCTTGACCTTAATGAGGTAATAGAAACTTGGCTTACGCCATAAGTCCTTTCACAATCCCATCAACACTTACAGCCTCCGCTTCGGCTTTATAATTACGAACGATCCTGTGACGCAGGATAGCCGGTGCAACGGCTCTTACATCTTCAATGTCAGGGGAATACTTCCCACGAAGAGCCGCATGGCATTTAGCCCCAAGCACCAAAAATTGAGACGCTCTCGGTCCTGCTCCCCAGGACAGATATTTATTGACCTCTGCTGTAGCGAATTCAGTATTAGGCCTTGTTTTGGTAGCTAATTTAACTGCGTATTCCAAAACATTATCTGCAATTGGAATGCGTCTTACGAGATCCTGAAAGCCAATAATTTCTTCGGCATTCAGAATTTTTTTGAGCTCAGTAGTATGCCCGGAAGTTGTATTCTTAACCACCGTAAGTTCATCAGCATATTTAGGATAATCAAGCCAGACATTGAACATAAACCTATCAAGCTGAGCTTCAGGTAAAGGATAAGTTCCTTCCTGCTCTATAGGATTTTGAGTAGCCAATACAAAAAAAGGCTTGCCGAGCTCATATCGTTTGCCGGCAGCGGTAACAGCCCGTTCTTGCATAGCTTCTAATAAAGCAGCTTGCGTTTTAGGGGGGGTACGGTTAATTTCATCCGCCAGGATAATATTGGCAAATAATGGTCCCTTTATAAATTTAAATTGGCGGCTTTCATCAAGAATTTCTGTTCCGATTATATCAGAAGGCATCAAATCGGGAGTAAATTGAATGCGGCTATAACTTAGGCCAAGGGCATCCGAAATAGTATTAACAAGTAAAGTTTTCGCAAGGCCCGGAACACCAACCAAAAGACAATGCCCTCTGCTGAAAATAGAAATCAGCACGTCCTTAACCACCTCTTCCTGCCCTATAATTACCTTGCTTATTTCAGCATGCAGTTCCTTGTACTTGGCCTGAAAATCATCCAGAGCCTCTACATCATTGCGGTAGTTCATTTGATTTTTTTATTCGCTGCCTGAGTCCAATTATTATCATAGGAGCAGCTAAGATAGTCATTCGTAATACTTACATAGGTAGTAATAAGCTTCCTGTTTACCCAGTCGCGTATAACTTTTTGTTGTTTCTGAGCAAGTGCAGCCTCCTGAATTTTAGGAAAATCGTCTTTCATATTCTCTTTGTGAGGTTGTGTCCTCCGTTTAAGATAAATGATTCGATAGGCCTGCTTATTATCCTTTGTTTGCATTACAACAGGCTGAGAAACGTCACCTGGCTTCATTTGATTAAGTGTGAACACAATTCCGGGATCCACCTGCCCAAGAAGGCTCATTTCAAAAAGAGTGGTTCCAGATTGTGGATTTACAATTAAACCACAGGCATTGCGTGTATCTTTATCATCTGAATATTTGGCTGCTGCATCACAAAACTTCAGGGTGTCATTGACAATAAGATTACGAACGCTGTCTAATTTTGCTTTAGCAAGCAACAGATCTGCAGGAGCGCTTGGCACTGCAACAAGTATATGCTTTACATCAATTTCGTCACCTCTTCTCTCCACCAATTGAACAAAATGAAATCCATAATCGCTTTCAAACACTTCTGAAACTTCTCCCGGCTTCATATGAAAAGCAACAGCTTCAAATTCAGGAACAAACTGTCCTCTCTGTATTCCTTTGTATAAACCACAATTATTTTTAGAGCCCGGATCATCTGAATAAGCCCCGGCAGCAGCACAAAAATCCAGCTCCCCTGCAACTACTTTTTTACGCACACCTTCAATTTTTTCGCGTGCATACTTTTTAAGCTCCGGATTCACCGCTGTTTTCTTTACAATTTGACCGATTTCAATTTCGGAATTGATTAAAGGAACGCTATCTGGTGAGATAGAATTAAAATAAGCATGTACTTCCTGAGGAGATACGGTAAGTTCGCCTGTTATCTTGCTTTGCATTTGCTGGGAGAGCAGAAAATCCTTTTGTTTGTCATGGATATCCACTTTAAATGCTTCCACAGATTTACCGTAAAATTTTTCAAAATTTTCAATGGATCCAAACTGCCGGATATACACTTGCAACTTACGCTCTATTTCCTGATCAACCTGGGAATCCGATACTTTTAAACTATCATGGGCTGCTTGTACAAGTAACAATTTCTGGTACATAATATCTTCCAGGATAGCACAACGAGTGGGCTGACCTGGTTTATAACCCATACCGAGATATTGGCTATACTGTGCCTCTATTTCTGACTGAAGAATAATGTTCCCTCCAACAGAAGCCACCACCCTGTCAATCAACTCCTGAGAATATACACTGGAAGTAACGAGCAGAGCCCCGGACAAAAGAAACCTAGATAGAATGTTCATGCGATAAAGATACGAATATGACAGATAATCGATTATTATTTAAAGTATTCCACCTCTTTGTGCTCTTCAGCCGAACGATACACATCCTCTTTCATCGCATTAATAAGCAGAAGTTTGCGTTTATTAATAATTGCGTTCCGGATGTTCTCCTTCTCGAATGCCAACGGAGAAATGCTGTTCTTTATTTTAAACCCCTTAATATTGACAAAATAATAGTGCAATGAATCCGTCACTTCCACAAATCTATTATTTCTCAGAAAAAGCTCCTTATTATATGCTTCGATCGGGATTTCCTTCAAAAGGTCGTCAAAAAGCAACCAAGAATTGTCATCGAGATAAAAATTTTCGGCAAATTCATGACAATAACTCTCAAGAGCTTCTCTGTCATGTGGCAGATCAGAGCGGTATAATACCCTAAGTTTTGCAAGTTGAGGAGCCTTTTTTTTAACCTTTACATACAAAACCTTGATAATATTATCCTTAAGCTGAAAATTTCCCTGATTTTTCTGGTAGTAATCTTCAATTTCGGTTTGAGAAACGACTGTATCCAGTTTTTGCCGGACAAGCTCTTTCTCATAAGCATATAGAAGCAGTGATTTTCGGTATGCTTGAAGCTGCTTATCTACATTTTTCTGTTCTTCGCTCAAATTAGCTTCTGCTTTACGAAGAATAAGCATTTCCTTCGTCCAATTGGTAATGTAGTTCTCTGTTATCTTAATACTATCAGCCTTTGAAATGCCTTGGGATACAATTCCCACTAACTGATCTTCGTACAAATATGTATCCAGAACCCTAGCCACGGGCTTTCGCTTTGTGTCTTCCTGGCTAGAAGGACGATTGCAGGAAACAATAAACATAACCATTGGCATCAACACAAACCACCATTCCACATGCCATCCGAGCGGATCATTTCCTTTTTCATCCTTCATGCAAGCCCTTTTCCTGTAATTAATTACATCTATTTTATCTGGGCCAAAACATCCTTATGAATATTAACAGGATATTTCTTTTTGAGTGACTCGATCCAGGTCTTCTCAAGATAGTTCTGATAATCTGAAGTTACTGCACCCTTTGCGTCGGCTAATGCTTTAGGGCTTGGCATCAGTATCTTATTCACTTTAACAAAAGTGAACTTCTTGTCTGTCTCTTTTATTGGCGAAATACCCGGAGTCCAGTTTGCATCTACTATAGCGTTCTCTCCTTTATTGAATATTTTTGACTCTACCAATAAGTTCAGTTGAGAGTCTTTATTAAGCTTTGCAATCACTTCCTTTTCAGATTTCCCTTTTTCCATCATTTTGTGAGCCTCATCCGCTAGTTTCTCTGTGGCAGCTGTATATACCGAAGCATCTGAGCGCTCTTCATACAGATAATTATTCTTGTTTTTTTCATAAAATTCATTTAATCCAGCAGTATCTTTCACAGCTTTTGTCCAAACCTTTTTATCCATCAGATCGAACAATAAGATACCATCTCTGTATTCCTGCATTAGCGCATGAAATTCAGGATATTTACGATCCAACTGCGTCTCTTCATAATTTACAATGGTTTCATTTACCCAGTTTTTATAGCTTTCATTTACCACAACAGATGGATCTGTTTTAGCCCGTCGTGTCATATGCGATTCAAGATATTTTGCAAAATCAGTCTGCGTATAGTCATGACCAGCAAGCACAAATACAGTTTTATTGAGTTTTGCAGCTTTAGAAGCACTCCATTTAGCCTGAAAGAAGGTTGAGTCCAGAATTGGAACAAATTCTTCCTTAGCCTTTGCGGTTTCTTTGTATTTGTATTCTGCCTTAAGCTTGATAATCAACGATTCTTTCCCTTTGCTTGATCTACGGTCTTTGGCAATTTTTGATTTCAGGTCATTCTTTATATCGTCAAATTTTGGAACCCCTCTGCGATCAATACGTTTGATAATATGCCATCCGAAACGTGATTTTACGGGTTCAGAAATATCTCCATTGTTTTGAAGCGCAAAGGAGGCATTTTCAATTTCCGCAGGCATATCATAATAACCAAACCAGCGAAGCTCGCCTCCCTTCGCCGCAGAAGCTTTATCATCTGAAAACTGTTTAACCAGGTCTTCAAATTTTTCTCCTTTTTTCAATTTGGCATAAATCTCATCGATTTTATTCTTCGCATTAATCGAATCCTGTTTGGGTATACCAGCTTTTGCATTAATCATAATATGAGCAACCAGTATTTCTCCTCTTGCCGGGCGTTTATCTTCCACCTTCACCAAATGGTAACCAAAATTGGTCCTAACAGGCATTGAGATCTCGCCTGGTTTTGTATTGTATGCAGCACATTCAAATGGATAAACCATTTTCATAGAAGTGAAATAACCTAAATCTCCTCCATTGCCCTTGCCGGACGGATCATCTGTAACCGTTTTCGCAGCTACTATAAATTTATCCTGAGCATTTAAAGCGCTTAGATCTTTGCCCAGATTTTTAATGTTATTAAGCCTGACTTCCAGTGAATCTTTCACTTTTTTGACCTTTGCATTTTCAATATCCTTTCTCACCATCTGTTCATATTCATTCATCATTGCCGCAGGAACCGTTTTCCCGATCAGGTTATCACGGATAATCATTGCCCTGTTCCATGCTTCGATCGTATCTTTAGGAAGGGCATTTTCATTAAGCCATACCAGGATATGTCTGGCATGTACATCCCATTTCATTCGCTCATATGCTTCATTGAGCAACTGATCATTAACTTCCTTATCAGTAAGATATGGCTGAGCCAGTTGTTTACGGTATCCAGCCAATTCGGTCTTAAAAGCAGCTGATGTATCAAGGCCCATTTCTTCTGCTTCCTTTACCTTCATTTTAAAAGTGACGTAGAGATCCATATAGTTATCCAACGCCTTGGGATCTTTGGCGGCGTCATCTTTGCCACGATTTTTGTCGTAAACACTTTTAAACTCGGAAAGAGAAATTTGTGTGCTTCCAATCGAAAGCAATATGGGATCTTCATTACCTGATGCTGGAGTTTTCGCATTAGAGCCCTCTGTTTTGACAGCCTGTCCACTCTGTGCCTTTTTGTCATTTTTCCGGGTATCACCAGATGCCTGGGAATAGGAATAGGATACACTGATGATGGCGACTGCTACCAGCAATGAATTAAACATCTTACTTCTCATAGGTTGTTAATTAATTATAGTATTTCAAAGCTACTCTGGTCATTTGTTTGTTTTGTCAATTTACCCCAGAGCCCTTACTTTATCAAAAGGGAAGCAAATTTAATTAAACTTTTCTATTGATAAAAGATTAATGATATAAGGCATTCTTCTTGCTTTACAATATTTTTTTATAGCTTAGCCCCGATTTCAAAAAACAGCATTCAATCATTCTGTACCGGATCAATTAACTACAAAACAAAAAACATGTATTTTAACAAGGCTGCCTCCGTATTGTATGGCACTATTGCCACCGCTGCTTGCTTTTTTTTATTTGCCTGCGGCTCTTCCACTCATAATTCTGAGCAAAAGGATGTTACGTCTGTGAAGGATACTGTTTCTCATACTGGGTCAGGAGACACTCAGACTGAGCAAACAACCTATACACTTCCATCCCCTATTCAGATTGCTTCTATTTTCAAAAAGGCTGGGCTGATTTATTACCCGAATATTACCAATTCGGCAGAAAATGCTTCGAAGTACAATGCTGGCAAGGTGAGTGAGTCGCTCAATCTTGGTGTATATAGTGCGGATCTTAGCTATTGCGCCTTAAATAAACAAAACCAGGACTCCCGCAACTACCTGAAGGCTTCCCGTCAACTGGCAGAACAGCTTGGGTTGGGCAAGGTTTTCGAAACCGACAATTTGGCAGGAAGATTTGAATCAAATTTAGGGCAAGAAGATTCTCTTGGGCCGATTATTGCCGATATGGAAATGCAAACCGACCTAATTCTTGAAGAGCATGAGCAGGAATATATTTCTGCAACTGTGTTTGCTGGAGCATGGATAGAAAGTATGTATATAGGTGGGAAAGTCTTTGAAAAAGGTAAAGCCAAAAATGTTTCTTCTCATCTGATTGAACAAATGGCTATTGCTCAAAACATTATTAAGGCTCTTAAATCGAACGAAGGGAAAGATGCTGGAATTCCTGGAGTAATTGCTGATATTTCTTCTATTCGGGATTTATTTGAAAACTTTGAAGGCATGAAAGCTATCAGCAAAGATAGAGATGACGTGGATTTCAGTAAGATTGCAATCACTGATGCTGAAATGGACGGATTCATCAAAAAGATTGACGAAATAAGAGCAAAAATTGTGAAAGGCTAACATTTCCACACCATGAACAAATTATTGATAGCCGTTTTAGGATTTGCTTGCCTTACTGTCTTTGGAGCATTCGAAGGATCGGATTCAACGCAATGCGATACAAATGCCCTGAAAGATAAGTCGAGAAAGGCAATGGAACCTTATAAGTTCGATGCTGCCAAGCTCATGAAAATCTCTACGAGGGGCACGGAATACATGAAGGAAATTGAAGTGCCTTTATTCGCAGGTGAAAACTACCGATTTGTTTTCAATGCAGAGGCCCTAAAAAGCTCTATTGGCATTGATATTTACAATAAAGATAAAGACTCCAAACACCGTAAACTATTATTCAGTTCAAAGGAAGCCGGAGCCGACAAAAAAGAATATGTATGGGAATATTCAAAATCCACAAAGGTTTATGTCGATTATGTCATACCTGCAGGTGAAAATGGATCCTTTAACGGGTGTCTTTTATTTATGGTTGGTTACAAATAGTACGATTGCTTAAACAGATAATGGCTTTCGACCGATTAAGAATCAAAAAAAGGCTTATGAAAAAACACTTTTATCTCCTTCTCTTTCTCTTTCTGTTGACATTAACCGGAACAACCTTTGCCCAATGCAATGCCAAAGAGATTGCAAAAAAATGCAAAAACAATCTAAAGCCCTTCAATTATGATGGATTTAGTGATACTCCTTTTACATTTAAAGATAAAGCTCAAACAGTTGAAGTTGAATTTACAGCCTATGCTGGTCAGAAATACAAATTGATTTTTGCTTCCAGCGGGTTCAAAGAAGACGTAAAAGTTAACATTTACGATAAGTCAAAAACAAATGCAAAACGCAACCAGGTTTTTGATAACTCGATGGGTATCGACAACCTTTTCTGGAGTTTTGAACCCACAAAAACAGGCACCTACTATATAGAATACGAAATCCCTGTTGCGCTCGACCACCCAAATGAAAAAACGGGATGTATGGTACTCATGGTTGGTTATAAGTAAATTTCGACTGTTCTAATCCAGGATATACATATTCCTGTTTTCGTTTCATTTTAACACAGTAATAAGAGCCGGACGGTAAGTTACCTCCGGTTCTTTTTTTTCAGGGCTTATATCGTTTTTTTTATGCTCCGGCCGTGGCCTTCTTTTTTCACTTATCTTTGCCACCTCAAACCAAAACCTATGTTGTAAATAGGAAAGACTATGATAAAAATAACACTCCCCGACGGCTCTGTTCGTGAATACGAAAAAGGAACTACCCCTCTCCAGGTTGCTCAAAGAATAAGCGAAGGTCTTGCAAGAAATGTTCTGGCTGCACGTGTAAATGGAGAAATCTGGGATGCTACAAGGCCATTAATCACAGATAGTACTGTAACACTGCTTACCTGGAATGATGATCAGGGAAAATCAACCTTGTGGCATTCCTCAGCCCACTTATTAGCAGAGGCTTTGGAAGCTCTTTATCCAGGAATAAAATTTGGGATTGGCCCTCCGATTGATAATGGTTTTTATTACGACGTAGACTTGGGTGATCGTCAGTTAAGTCCGGAAGATTTTAAAAAAATAGAAGATAAAGTACTGGAACTTGCCCGCCAGAATAATCCTTATTTACGTAAAGAAGTCTCCAAAAGTGAAGCTATTGCATATTTCAAAGAAAAAGGAGATGAATATAAGCTCGATCTGATCAAAGACCTTACGGACGGGAATATTACTTTTTATCAGCAAGGACAGTTTACTGATTTATGTAAAGGTCCTCATATACCTAGTACCGGCTTCATAAAAGCGGTCAAAGTGATGAGTATTGCCGGCGCATATTGGAGAGGGGATGAAAAAAACAAACAACTGACCCGGATTTATGCCATTACTTTTCCAAAAGATAAAGAGCTGAAGGAATACCTATTATTGCTCGAAGAAGCTAAAAAAAGGGACCATCGTAAATTAGGTAAGGAGCTGGAACTTTTTACTTTTTCGGAAAAAGTGGGAATGGGACTTCCTCTCTGGCTTCCTGCCGGGGCTTCATTAAGGGAACGTTTAGTGCAATTTATGCAACGTGCTCAAATAAAAGCGGGATATCTTCCTGTTATAACCCCGCATATTGGGCACAAACAACTGTATGTTACTTCAGGACATTATGAGAAGTATGGGGCTGACTCGTTTCAGCCTATAAAAACGCCACAGGAAGGGGAAGAGTTCTTCTTGAAACCAATGAATTGCCCCCATCATTGTGAAATTTATAAAAGCAAACCCCGCTCGTACAAAGACCTACCGCTTCGTCTGGCTGAATTTGGCACGGTATATCGTTATGAGCAACATGGTGAATTACATGGCCTTACCAGAGTAAGAGGATTTACTCAAGATGATGCTCATTTATTTTGCCGCCAAGAGCAAATCCAGGAAGAGTTTTGCAAAGTTATTGATCTTGTGCTTTATGTTTTCCGGGCTCTTGATTTTACAGACTATACAGCTCAGATTTCATTACGAGACCCCAATAATAAGACAAAGTATATCGGATCGGACGAAAACTGGCAGAAAGCAGAAGAAGCTATTATCCTCTCTGCCAAGGAGAAAGGGCTAAGAACAACCACAGTATTAGGTGAAGCGGCATTTTATGGCCCCAAACTGGATTTTATGGTAAAAGATGCCATTGGTAGAAAATGGCAACTGGGCACCATTCAGGTAGATTACAATTTACCGGAACGTTTCGAACTGGAGTATACTGGAAGTGATAATCAAAAACATAGGCCTGTAATGATCCATAGGGCGCCTTTTGGATCTCTGGAGCGATTTGTGGCGGTTTTAATCGAACATTGCGCTGGTAAATTTCCACTTTGGCTTACTCCGGAACAGGTAGTTGTGCTTCCAATTAGCGAAAAATACAACGATTACGCTAAAAAAGTTTTGGATTTGCTGAAAAATTACGATATTCGCGGGCTTATTGACGACAGGAATGAGAAAATTGGCAGAAAAATAAGGGATACTGAGGTAAAAAAGGTGCCTTTTATGTTAATTGTAGGGGAGAAAGAAGAGGCTGAAAATATGGTCTCGGTTAGAAAACAAGGAGACGGGGATGTGGGAAGTATGTCGACGGAATCTTTTGCCAATTTGATTAATAAAGAGATCGAAGAAAAATTGGCCACATTTTAATAATTTGACATTAACCAGTAAAAACGGAGGTATCTATTTCAGCTGAATTTAAAAAACCTTTCAACCCGGCATTTAAAAGACCAGCCGGTACTTTTTCAAGACCCGGAGGAGCCTTCAATAGACCCCGGTTTCAGAAAAAAGAAGACGCGCACAATATCAATGAACGTATTCGTGCTAAAAGTGTGCGTGTGGTCGGAGAAGGAATTGAACAGGGGGTTTTCACAATAGAGAAAGCCCTTGAGATTGCCCGTGAAGTAGGGCTTGATCTGGTTGAAATTGCTCCAACAGCGGATCCTCCGGTTTGTAGGGTGATTGACTATAAAAAATTTTTATACGAACAAAAGAAAAAGCAAAAAGAGCTCAAAGCAAAGACTGCCAAAGTGGTGGTAAAAGAAATTCGTTTCAGTCCTCATACAGATGAACATGATTTCAATTTCAAACGAAACCATGCGCTTAATTTTTTGGATGAAGGAGCAAAGGTAAAAGCATACGTAATGTTCAAAGGAAGAGCTATTATGTTTAAGGAGCAGGGAGAAGTATTATTGCTCCGTTTTGCTCAGGAACTGGAGGAGCATGGTAAAGTGGAGCAACTACCACTTCTAGAAGGGAAAAGGATGATTATGATCCTTGCTCCTAAGAAGAAAAAATAAATACGATTCAATCCAATACCCAATAAAAAAACAGCAAATGCCCAAAATGAAAACAAAATCCTCCGCAAAGAAACGCTTTGTGGTGACGGGTTCAGGAAAAATTAAGCGTAAGCATGCGTTCAAACGGCACATTCTGACAAAGAAAGCCACTGCACGTAAACGTGCCTTGACAAAAGATGCACTGGTGCATGATGCAGACCTGAACAACGTGAAAAATATGCTTTGCCTGTAGGCAAAACATATGGTTAATTGAGTGAATACTAACCAGGTGAACAGCTAAGAAAGATCTGACATAAACAGACGCTGCAGCCAAAAAACAAAAACAAATGCCAAGATCAGTAAATGCGGTAGCCTCGAGGGCCCGTAGAAAAAAAGTCCTCAAACAAACTAAAGGTTATTGGGGTGCTAGGGGTAATGTCTGGACTGTTGCAAAAAACACTTTTGAAAAGGGTCAAACATATGCTTACCGCGACAGAAAGACGAAGAAAAGAAATTTTCGCTCCCTTTGGATTCAACGTATAAATGCTGGTGTACGAGAACACGGTATGTCTTACTCTGAATTCATTGGTAAAATGAATAAAGCAGGTATTACACTAAACAGAAAGACTTTGGCAGATCTCGCCATGAATCATCCAGAAGCTTTCAAAGCAGTACTTACCTCTCTGAAATAGAATTTGCTCTTAATTCGCAAAAAAAGCCCCTTCCAGGGGCTTTTTTATTGTGACCTAAATCACATTGTTTCATTTCTTTGTCTCTGCTGAAACTATCTATTTAATGCTTAGAGAAACTTTATTGAGTTAGTCTACTGAGTTGAGTTTTCATCAAAATTATTAACCGCTAGCTTACTCTCTCAAAAAAGTCTCCATTCTTAAGAAAAATTACCCACTTTAAATAACAAAAAGCTAATAAGAGATATTTCCCCCCTTCTTACCTTTTTTAAAATTCAATCAGGAATTCGATAATGATCAAAAATAAGAGAGAAAGTAAGTGCTAAAAAAATAATTTCCTGTCTCAAAATTCGCTACATGCTTGCACTCTTTTTTATATCGCTTTTTTTTTGAAACTCACGCGCAACCCCTTCCTATTAGTGCTTTATAGCCCTTATCTTATATTGGCTTTAAATTAACAACAAATTAACTAGAAATTATTATAGTAGATTGCTCTAAATATTCATATCAGTCTGTGATATTTTACGAAAGAATATTATGTTCTAATTTTATCGCTCTCTATTAAATCAATGATTTAAGAATGAACAGGATAAAAGAAATATTAAAGTATCAGGGTAGGTCTCAAGCATGGCTGGCAGAAAAGATTGGCAAAAGCTACGTTGTAGTTACTAACTACTGCAATAACAAAACCCAGCCCAGTATTGTGGTTCTAAAAAAAATAGCGGAAGTCCTTGAAGTCGATGTCCGAGAATTGCTCGTTCCTACTAAAGGTAAATAAATCCGTTTGTGCAGATTGGAAACGAATCTCTGATTACGATTTTAAATTTTCCTGGGATCCTCTTATTATGCCCTCATCTCCCATAGAACTAGATCGTTTTACAATCACAGCTCTTAAATAGCAGCCAATTGCTAATGTTTAAATTAAAAAATTTACAAACAGACTCTTCTCTTGGGTGGATATTCTTTAACATTCCCGTCATTTCAGGGAAACTAGCTGAATAAACAATTAGATAGCTTCAAAGGCAGATTCAGGTAGCCAGCCAGCAGTTCCATTAGCAAGTCTCACCTCCTGCCAATTTCCATTTGTTTGAAGAAGGGTGACTTTGGCTCCTTCATGCAAAATAAACAAGTCGGTTCCCTTTTCATCAGGAGATCCTTTAGCCGTAATATTAGGAGCCATAATGATTGCTTCTGTATGTAAAGCGGCTGAACTACACTTATCCCAGGCAATAAGCGAAGTGCTGATAGTCAAAAGCAGGAATACGCCCCCAAGAGTAAATGAAATCTGGCGTATTAGTATGCGTGAAGATATCAGATATAACAAAATAAAACCAATACCTATGATAAAAAAACCAATGCTATAAAATGACCACCCTCTTTCGGTAGACAAACCGAAGAAATGTCTTTTCCAAACCTTTATAATTTCCTCATGTGGGTTCTCGATCCGATCAGTGGTTTGGCTATTTGCAATCTTCAAGTTAATCATAATATCCTCGTCGTCAGGTTCAATTTTTCTTGCCCTTTCATAATTAAGAATGGCTTTGGGTATATTTTTAGACTTATAGTATGCATTACCCAGATTGAAATATAATTCGGGAGCAATAAGCCCATTTTTCAGAATTCCTTCATAGAGAGTTATTGCATAAGAGTATTTTTTTTGAGCATAAGCTCTATTTGCCGAATCAAGCATATTGTTCCCATTTCCCAGGCACACCTTAAAGGAAAGAGCAAACACTACTAATGCAAATGAGAATTTCTTCACCGTTTTAAATAATCAGTTTATCTAATTTAATTTTTTTTCACTCTGCCTAAATATGCTTTGCTAGTTCATTCTCCATTTTAGTAATCAGCAAAAGACTTTGATCATACATGCTTTTAAGATCCCCGCTAGCTGAGGAAGAAGCGTAACGGGCAAATTCGCACGCACTTATTACAGTTATTAATTGTATTATTGTTTCTTCTCGCACCTCCTGTTTTCTCAGTGTTACTTGTATTGATTCTTTTGAAAGATCAGAAATAGGCATGAAAAGCTTATCACTCAGATATCCGTACAAGGCACGAAAAATTTCCTTATAAAAATTCTCCTTATTATTCTTTTGTATATGTCCATAAGCGATGCGTAACCTTTTCTGGGCCATTTTTGTGGCTTTTCGGCTTTTCATAAGACGAATATCATTACGATCCTTTAGACGCTTTTGTCTTAATACTAAAAAAAGGATGAAACAGCCTCCTGGCAATATGAATCCCAGATCATAAGCCGGTGACCCGAAGAAGTGACTTCCGCTCTCGTGAAGATATATATTCCCAGTTTTTATGTATCGTATATCGTTAGCAATTAAAGCTACATCTTTTCTATTGTTAGCAGAGACCATAACCGATGCCGAGCTTGTATCCCCCACTCCTTTCTCTACTTGCAATACAAACTCAGGGGTACGTAGCGTTATATAATTTTTTTTCTCCGGATCAAAATAACTAAACACAGCCTCTTCAATTTTAAAACTGCCATGATAACGTGGTATCAAAACGTATTCATTCGCCTTAGTTCCAGTTACACCATCAGCCAATACACTAATATTCTCTGTTTGTTTGGGATCATAACTCTCTATGTCAGGAGGGATTTTAATCTTTGGAATATCAATAAGGTTAATATTTCCTTTTCCGGTAATAGTGATATTCAGGTTAACTGCTTCATTGGTTTTGATTTTGTCTTTATTCATTTGAGCCTTCATACTGAACTGCCCTACAGCCCCAGAAAAATTATCAGGTTTACCCGTTTCCGGTAATGGAACAACATCAATTTTCAGGGCTTGACCCTTCAATTTATATAATACATCTTCACTGATCGGCCCGAAAAAATTCCACGGATCCTGATTTTTACTTTGTTGCCTAACAATACAGTCAATTTCTATCGGCTCTATTTCAATCGTTCCTGTACGCTGAGGGAAAAGAAAGCTTTTTTTAAACTCCACCACAAAATACTGCACCCCATTCAATGTTTCCTTTCCTACCTGGTAGTTCTTGGGGTTCGGAATGTCCTGCGACCAAAAGCCTGTATATGCAGGTATTTTGGCATTCTGAAATCCTACCAGATTAATCCTGGCATAGACTTTATGAGTAATTATTACTTGCTCCCCTAGATAAACTTTGGTCTTGTTTAAACTACTCTTAACATACAATTGATCTGATACAGTCTGACCAGACTTGCTTTGTTGACTTTGATGTTGATTTCCATTGCTTGCAGAAGCACTTACTACATCTATTGTCACACTGTTGGATTCCAGCTTCCTTCCTCCAGCAGCTATTTTTGCAGGTCCTATATAAAACTTGCCCTCTTTTTTCGCGCTTAAGTAGTAGGAGTACGAATTTGACTGAGAAACATTTCCATTAATCATGGACATACTTTGAGAGCTATTGGGGCCGGATAGCACATTAAAATCACTGAAATTGGGAGCCTGAAAATTACTTCCTGCAAAATCAATTGTAAAACGGATTTCAAATGTTTCATTAA
>JABDCB010000019.1 GCA_013288325.1 Bacteroidota bacterium | reverse complement strand
GCAACATCGGCTGAGCTTTTTCTTGACTTCAGCGCCGGTGCGCCCAATGTAGCGATAGATGCGTCAGGCAATGTTTACATAGCAGATGTCGGAAACAACCGAATCCGGATGGTTAATACGACCGGTATTATAAGCACTATAGCCGGTACCGGAGTTGCTGGATTTAGCGGAGACGGAGGTCTTGCCACTGCAGCTCAGTTGAATGCACCTTGTGGAGTAGCCGTGGATCACCTGGGTAACGTTTATATATCGGATCAAGGGAATAACCGAATCCGAAAAATTAGTGGAGGCACCATAACTACCATTGCTGGCAATGGAACTTCAGGGTATAATGGTGACGGGATAACGGCAACGACTGCTGAACTAAACTACCCTCAGGGGATAGCTGTTGATGCGTCTCTAAACGTTTATATAGCAGATTATAACAATGGCAGGATCCGCTTAGTTTCCGGAACCATCATTACTACTATAGCCGGAAACGGGTCTGCGGGGTTTTCCGGAGATGGGGGATCTGCAACGTCTGCTCAGCTGTCATACCCGATTTCAGTAGCTGTTACTTCCTCTGGCTCCAATATCTATATAGCCGATTACGATAATAATCGCATCCGGGAGGTGGTAGGTGGCACAATCAATACAATTGCCGGTAATGGAACAGCTGGCTATAGTGGGGATCTCGGATCTGCAACTGCTGCCGAGCTAAATGGCCCTTGCGGTGTTACTGTTGATAATTCCGGGAATGTCTATATAGCAGATCTTAATAATCACCGAATCAGAGAAGTTACAGGGGGCGTAATTAAAACCGTTGTGGGTAACGGTACTGCCGGGTATAGTGGTGATGGCGGGTTGGCTACTAATGCAGAAATGTATGGGCCTTTCGGAGTATCTGTTGACGCATCAGGCAGTGTGTTTATTGCAGATTATGCAAGAGTGCGTAAGCTTTCCCTGCCAACCGGAATATATGTATTACAAACCGGCAATTTAGATGAGGTGAGCATATTCCCGGTACCAAACTCAGGAGCGTTTAGTGTATCCATAAACAATGCCGGCTATACAGGAATAACTATTTATGATTGCCAGGGAAGAGTCGTTGACTCCCGAAAGTTGGATACAGCCAATGTCAATCAGACTGTCCATTTTTCAGTTGATCTGGCCAATGGTAATTATTTGGTGCAGATAAAGAAGGGTAATGAATTTGTAAGCAAGCATCTAGTCATTCAAAAATAATGTAACCGGAATTTCCATTTCCGGATCCTTGTAGAGTATATACATTAAAAAGTAAAACCATGAAAAAAACACTACTTAGTTTATTCGCCCTTGCTTTGACAATTGCACCGGCGTGTGCACAAATATCAACCCTCCTGACTTTCTCCGGCGCGGCAAATGGGGAGTTTCCGCTAGCATCACTTTACAGCGATGGTACTTATTTGTACGGCACCACCTTAATGGGCGGAGCCAATAATGACGGAACCATTTTTAGGATGATGCCAGATGGAACGGGTTATACCAAACTGTTTGATTTTGCAGGCGCAACCACAGGGGGGCGGCCTGAATGTACCCTCATTTCAGATGGTACTTATTTATATGGCACGGCAGCAAACGGGGGAACTAATAATCAGGGGACAGTTTTCAAGATAATGCCGGATGGAACTAATTATCAGGACTTGTGGGATTTCTCCAGTGCACTCTATGGCGCGGGACCTAATAGCTCTCTTTATTCTGATGGCATTTATTTGTATGGTACTACTGAATATGGCGGCGCCAACAATGATGGAACAATTTTCAAAATAATGCCGGACGGAACAAACTATGCGAAACTCCTTGATTTTGCCGGCACCACAAACGGAAATAATCCTTTTGGCGCTCTCGTTTCGGATGGCACCTATTTGTATGGGATGACCAATGTAGGTGGAGCCAATAACCTGGGAACCATTTTTAAGATTATGACGAATGGAACAGGCTACACAAAGCTGCTGGATTTTGCTGGTGCTTCAAACGGGCAAAATCCTATAGGGTCTCTTTACTATGATGGCACTTATTTGTACGGGACGACTGAATTTGGCGGAGCCAATAGTGACGGTACCATTTTTAAAATATTACCCAATGGAACGGGTTATACGAATCTGTTGGATTTTAACGGAACAAACGGAAGCCAGCCTCAGGGTGGTCTTATTTCAGATGGCACGTATTTGTATGGTATGACCAATGTGGGCGGTGCTAATGGGGATGGCGCTCTTTTTAAAATTCTTAAAAATGGAACAGGCTATGTTCACCTGGCAGATTTTAGCGGGGCAGGAAACGGTGCTAATCCTTATGGTAATTTATTTTCTGCCGGTGGCTATTTATACGGAACAGCCAGCATGGGTGGCGCAAATAGCCTGGGAACGGTATTTAGATTTACATCCACCAGCACAGGAATAGAAGAGTTGTCAGATAATAATGAGTGCCTGTCTGTTTATCCGAATCCTTCCACCGGTATTATTCATGTGTCCTCAAAGCGGGAAACAGAAACAAATATCATCCAAATCACCAATATGCTAGGGCAAGAAGTGATGAGGGCTGTTTTGCAGCAAGGGAAAGCTAGCATAGACCTGAACAGCTTGCAACAAGGCGCTTACTTTATAAAAATAGGCTCCGTTGTTAAGAAAGTTATTAAACAGTAAATACAAAGGGCTTTTATGCGGTAAATGCATAAACCAAAAGAAAACATAGCATGAAACTAAAAAGCAACATGAAAACGCTCCGCAGCTTAGCTGCGCTAAGTATTGCCTGTTGCATGGTTACAAGCAGCAGCTTTAGCCAGAATGTGGGCATTAATAGCAGTGGAACTACTCCGGCAGCATCCTCTATTCTGGACTTAAATACGGGTAATACATTTACAAGCCCCAATGGGAAAGGATTATTACCGCCCAATGTAGCACTAACCAGTATAAACGATATTACCACAGTAAACAGTCCAGCCACAAGCCTGTTGGTGTATAATACAGCAACGGCAGGTGTTAGTCCCAACAATGTGGTGCCAGGCTTCTACTATTTTAATGGTACGGTATGGGTAAAGCTCCAGACAAGCGCTTCAGCAACACAAGATTGGAGTTTATCAGGTAATGCCGGTACAACAGGTGCAAATTTTATAGGTACCACTGATACAAAGGATCTGGTGTTTAAAACAAACGGCACGGAAAACATGCGTTTGTCCAATAGTACCGGTTATGTTGGGGTTAATACAAACGCCCCGGCAGCTCGTTTGGATATAGAAAATGGAGCAACCAATGGCGCTATTAAAATAGTAGATGGTACGCAAGGGCTGAATAAATTTTTGATGAGTGATGCCAACGGGGTTGGTACCTGGCAGTCTTTGCAGAGTATAAATGGTGTAATCGTTGGCAATGCGCAGCCGGCTGTAACGGTAGCACTTACTACCGGTGCTGTTGTTTATACCGGTTGTTCCATTGTGTTACCTGTGGGTATTTGGGTAGTTAATCTGGGATTTCTGGTAGGTAATACGTCACTGCAACCCAACTCCTATTACTTTTCAAGATTCACGCTTTCTTCTTCCAATGCATCCATCGCAACTACCAACTTTTCTTTTTTGGCAGGCCGTATCGTTTCCGGTCCTGCTGCCACCGGAAGCATTGCACCTATCTATCAAAGTTTTGCTACCGGTTCGTTTGTAGTAAATGTAACGGCTGCTCAAACATTTTACATCATGTCGGATAATCCTACGTGTATTGGGACAGGCACCACTGCCAACGATATGCACCTGGCATTACAGGCGGAAAATTATTTATATGCCGTACCATCCAATTAAAGGGTGATCCTGGCATTTGGAATATAGAACGAGTAAAGTTGCGGAAGCGAGCATAATCCTTGTCGGCTAAAATAGATTTAGCTGAAATGCCATTTCGTGAGGAGTTTATATAAGTGAAAGCAATGAAACACACAGATCAACCTTATGTAGTAAGGAAGTACTTACTGCTAACTGTTTTTTTAGGATTCTTGCTGCACCAAAGTCAAGTGTGTTCTGCTCAAAATGTGGGTATTAATAGTGGAGGGGCTATACCTGCCTCATCCTCTATTTTAGATTTAAATACAGGTAATACATTTACAAGCCCCAATGGCAAAGGACTGTTGCCGCCCAATGTAGGGTTAACGAGTACCACGGATATCGTAACGGTAACCAACCCCGCAACCAGTTTGCTGGTATATAATACCACAGCGGCAGGTACAAGCCCTACGAATGTTGTACCCGGTTATTATTATTGGGATGGCACCCAGTGGCAACTGATACAAACAAGTACTACAGCTTCTGGATTAAATTGGAGTTTAGCGGGCAATGCAGGCACTTCGGCAGGAACAAATTTCATGGGTACCACCGATAATACGGATGTTGTTTTTAAACGATTTAATATTCAGGCGGGCTTACTTAACAGCGCATTGTCTAACACATCCTGGGGGTTAAATGCCCTAAACCCGGCTACTACCGGAGCCAACAATACAGCTATTGGTGTGAGTGCACTTGTTGCCAATACTACCGGAAGAAGCAATACCGCTGTAGGGTCAGGGGCACTCAGTATTAATACAACAGGAATTTTTAACACCGCAACAGGGGTCAATTCTCTTGCCGCAAACACCACCGGGCAGCTGAATACAGCTACAGGGGCGTATGCGCTTAGTGCAAATACAACAGGAACTTTTAATACAGCGGCAGGTACGTATGCTCTTTTTAACAACACCACAGGAGGTAGCAATACAGCTACCGGAGTTAATGCGCTTCAGGGAAATACCACCGGATCCAATAACACGGCCTATGGGTCATCTGCTTTAAGTAACAGTGGTATCGGAAACTTTAATACAGCCACCGGATCGAGTGCACTTGGCTCCAACTCCAGCGGAAACGGAAATACAGCCACCGGATCAAATGCACTGAGCGGTAATACCACCGGAGGAGAAAATACAGCAACTGGATATAATGCGTTGAGTGCAAACACAACAGCATCATACAATACCGCTTTCGGATACAATACGCTTACTGCAACTACCGGAGGCCAAAATACTGCCAGCGGAGCATTTGCACTTCAGGCAAATACCACCGGAAATAGCAATGCTGCATTCGGGTTGCAAACATTAAATGCAAATACCAGCGGTAACCAAAATACGGCCTTCGGCACAAATTCGCTTTCGGCAAACACAAGCGGAACTGGAAATACAGCCTTGGGCTATAATGCACTGGATGGAAGCACTACAGGAACTCAAAATACATCGGTAGGATGGAATTCAGGGACAACCATTAATGGGGGTTCAAACAATCTTACCCTGGGTTATGCCGCTCAGGTGCCCACAGCAGCAGGAAGCAATCAGGTGGTAGTAGGAAATGCCTCTATTGGCTATGCAGGCGTGCAGGTAGCCTGGACCATCACTTCCGACAAAAGATTGAAGACAGCCATAGAACCCTCCGGGTTGGGTTTGGATTTTATTGCCAAACTAAAACCTGTTTCGTACATACGAATCAATGATACTGGCAAAAAAAGGGAATATGGTTTCATTGCTCAGGAGCTGGAAGAAACGCTTTCTGCTTTTGGTGTAGCCAATACCGGTATGATTGCCAAAGATGATCAGGGTATGTATGGGGTACGGTATAATGATTTGCTATCTCCCATGGTAAAGGCTCTGCAGGAACTAAATGCAAAGGTGGAGACGGAGAATGCAAGATTGAAAATCGAGAACGCGGCTATTCAAATTGAAGTGGATACCCTAAAAAAGGAGATAGATAAAATAGATCAACGGCTGGATACAGAGAAGAAAAAATAGGTGGAAAACGTGATGCAATTTAAATACGTAGATGAAAATAAATTCCTGCGAACAATGAAGAAGACCAATCTACATATCATCGGGATCTTGTGTTTCCTGCTGTTCCTGTTTACAGGCTCCTCATTGCACGCACAGGGGTGCTATTTTGTTAACTACGGCAACACGGTTGTGGTTGTATCCGGCAACGAGCATTTAGTTGTGAAAGGAAGTATCATTGATTCAACGAATGCCAGATTTGACAATTCAGGGAAGATTGATTTAACCGGCGACTGGACAAATAGCTCGGGCACCACCGGATTCATTAATTCCAGTCCCGGAAAATTGAACATGCAGGGAGCTGTTCAGAATATAAGGGGTAAGAATGTGACCAAGTTTTATGATCTTATTTTAAATGGAACAGGCGTAAAGAAACTTCTTAATGTCAGCGCAATTGTTCAGGATTCACTTATCCTGAATAATCATGAGCTGGCAGCGGATACCAACACGGTATTCGAAACAAATACAGCAACAGGAATCATCACCCGTTCAAGCGGATTTGTAAGCAGTCTTTCCAACGGAGGTTTGTCAAGACAAATGAACCAGACTTCAGTCTATTCTTTTGCGGTAGGATCTTCAACACCTGTTCTCCGGTACAGACCCGTAGATGTGGTACCGACTTCAACTTCGGCAAACACATTTAAAGTGCGCATGGCCAATGTGGATGCCAGTACGGAAACATTTAACCGGAGTACGAAGGATACAACACTGTGTGAAATCAATCCTAAGTTTTACCACCGGATATTTCATACCGCAGGTACGGATTCAGCAGCCCTTACTTTTTATTATGATACATTGGCCGATGGAGCTTTTTCCACCCTGGCTCATTGGCAAACGGTTCCGGAATGGGTACATATGAATCCGGTAACTGCTGCATACGCTGTTTCACCCGCTTTCAGCACACTGGCAAAAACCGTTTGGAGCAACTATATCTATTCTCCTTTTGCTTTGGCTATACCGGCGGTAATGGCTTCCGCGGGCTCCAATCTGTCCATTTGCGCAGGTACTGCTTCGGTATCTTTAACAGGAACAGCTACAAACGCTTCCTCGGTATCGTGGTCTACGAGTGGTACCGGAACCTTCAGCAATCTGAATTCCTTAACCACAAATTATCTCCCAAGCAATGCCGATACGGCTGCAGGTTCCGTTGTTCTTTCTTTGCACGCAACAGGAAAAGCACCTTGTTCTTCCTATACCAGCAATATTACACTTACCATACATCCTTTGCCAGGCATTACTCTCAACCCGATTGTGCCAGCGTATTGCAGCGGAGGATCTGTTGTTATTACCGCCGGAGGAGCTTCTACCTATAGCTGGAGCCCTGGAGGAGGACTGAATGTTACAACCGGAAACACGGTAACCGCCAATCCTGTTTCTTCCTCCACCTATACGCTAACAGGGACTTCGGCATTTGGATGTGTCAATACACTTGCTGTTCCGGTTACGGTTAATCCAAGCCCTACACCTTCTATCAGCGGTACAAATACAATTTGTACCGGAGGCAATACCACGCTCACTGCCAGCGGTGGTGGTACATATAGCTGGAATACAGGACCGGTTTCTTCTTCCATCACAGTTAGCCCGGTAGTCAATACAACGTATACGGTTACAGTGACGAATGGAGCCGGATGCTCTGCAACTGCAACACAAGCTGTAACGGTAAATCCTAACCTTGTTCCAGTAATAAGCGGAGCAGACTCTATCTGTACCGGAAACAGTACTACATTAACAGCTTCCGGTGGAAGCTCGTATAGCTGGAACACAGGATCCACTTCGGCCACTGTATCGGTTAACCCGGTTGCTAATACAACCTACACGGTTACAGCATCAAACGGAGCCGGTTGTACGGGTTCTGCAACACAAACCATTACTGTGAGCTCAAATCCGGTGCCAGCCATTACCGGCGCCAATGCAATCTGCAATGGGAACAGTACAACACTTACCGCAAGTGGAGGAGGAACGTATAGCTGGAACACAGGCTCTGTTGCTTCATCTCTTACTGTAAATCCTGTAGTTAATACAGCCTATACGGTTGTTGTCACCAATGCGTTGGGTTGTACGGCATCAGCCACGCAAACAGTAACTGTTAACGCTATCCCAACCCCGGCCATTACCGGAACAACAACCATTTGTGCAGGAAGCGCCGCCACATTAGCTGCTTCCGGTGGGGGAACCTATAGCTGGGATACAGGACCGGTTTCTTCTGCTATTACCGTTAATCCTTTAAGCAATACAACATATACCGTAACTGTTACAAGCGGGGCGGGTTGCACAGCTGTTGCAACGCAAGCCATAACAGTGAATCCATTGCCTGCTATTACCACGTTAGTGCAAAATGCAAGTTGTGGAAGTAGCAATGGTACTGTTACCGCAACAGTAAGCAACGGATCGGCTCCTTATACCTATAGTTGGGATAATGGTCAAGCCTCGCAAACGGACACTGCGTTGAGCGCTGGAACCTATACCGTAACCGTAACCAATGTAAACGGCTGTTCTCAAAACGCCACGGCTGTTATCAGTAGCACTCAGCCTTCGGTATTACTTTCAGGTCAGAATAATGTTTCCTGTCATGGGGGCACAAACGGAAGTGCTACGGTTACTGCAAGCGGGGGCGTTACTCCTTACACGTATTCCTGGAGTACGGTGCCGGCTCAAACAACGGCCAATGCTTCCGGTTTGCCTGCAGGAACCTATACCGTTACACTGCAAGATTCTTCGGGTTGTGTAAAAACGCAAACAGTTACCATAACTCAACCAGCTATCCTGAACGATACCCTTGTTACATCGCCTGTTTGTGGAGCAGCCAATGGTTCATCTGTAGCCACCGTTACTGGAGGTACAGGGCCTTATACATATAGCTGGTCTCCATCTGGAGGAAACAATGCAATGGCATCCGGACTTTCGTCGGGTACATATACCTGTTTTGTTACCGACTCCAAAGGCTGTATCAAAATTAACTCGGTTGGTATTGTTTCTCATCCGGCTCCTGTTGCCGGTGTAAGCCCTGATATAACGATACAGTGGGGTAGTACAACACTACTCAGTGCTTCGGGCGGAAATGCATATAGCTGGAGTCCTGCTGTTAATCTGAGTTGTACCAGCTGTCAGAGCCCTGCAGCTAATCCCGCAACCACCACCACCTATTTTGTAACAGTAAAGGATACAACAACAGGATGTACATCCATAGACTCGGTAACGGTAACCGTGGATATTATTTGCGGGGAAGTATTTGTGCCTAACGGATTCTCACCCAATGGGGATGGAGTGAATGATGTGGAATGCGTGTATGGAAAATGTATTGAGACCATGCATTTCTCCATCTACGACCGTTGGGGAGAGAAGGTTTTTGAAACAGAAAATACAGGACAATGCTGGGATGGCACTTACAAAGGACAGCTGATGAACAGTGCTGTATTTGTTTATTACCTACAGGCTACCATGCTGTCGGGAGAATCGATCAGTAAAAAAGGAAATATCAGTCTTATCAGGTAGTTAGGATATGCTTTGTCAGGACTTTAAAACAATACCATGACACCATTGTACATAAAAATTATCGTCGATCCCATCTTTAAAAATGGCCAGGCTGTTTTTATCATTTGCGTTCTGATGGGATTAGGATGCGGGTCTTATGAGGCTCAGGATATTCATTTCTCACAGTTTTATATGGCTCCGTTAAATCAAAACCCGGCTCTGGCAGGTGCCAATAATGATCTGGAAGCCATTGTTAATTATAAAGATCAGTGGCAGAGTGTCACAGCGCCCTATACCACCAGTGCCGCATCGTTTGATATGCGTTTAAACAGAAAGAAAATAAAGAAAGGTTTTTTTGCGGCGGGTCTTAACTTTTTCAGTGATAAGGCCGGGGATTCACGGATGGGTATTACCCAGCTAAATCTGACATTGGCTTATCATGTACGCCTGAATGCACGAAACACTATCGGAGGAGGATTGCAGGGCAGCTATGCACAGCGCAGTGTTAATTATGCGCCTATACAATGGGGCAATCAATACAATGGAACTAATTACGATGCTTCTCTTTATTCCGGAGAATCTACGGGCAATACGGCCTTTTCTTATCCCGATCTGGGAGCAGGGGTGGTATGGTGTTACAGCAATACCGGTGATCAGGCTAAAGTAACCGATAATCAGGTTGTGAAATTTAATCTGGGAGCATCGGTCTTTCATCCTCAGCAACCCGATTACTCATTTTATGGTGATGGAGAGCGTTTGTATGCCAGGTATGTGGTGCATGGCAATGGAATGTTCGGCATTGCCAATACACATTTATCGGTTGTTCCTGGTTTTATGTTTTATAGCCAGGGATCGGCTCAGGAGATATATGCAGGCTCTTTGTTCCGGTATAAACTCAATCAGGAAGATAAATATACCGGATTTCAACCCGGTGCTGCTTTTTCATTGGGAGCTTATTACCGCTCGGATGATGCACTCGTGGCTGCCATGCTGATTGAGTATTCCAATTATACCATTGGGTTCAGTTATGATATCAATACATCTCCTTTGAAAACAGTAAGCAGTGCCCAGGGAGGATTTGAAATCTCCCTGCGGTTTGTAACACCCAATCCTTTCACAACCCTGTCATCCAAGGCAAGATTTTGAATCTGAACCAATCTTATGATGTTTAACATGCGTAACCTGTTTGTATTTGTTTTGTCGCTACTGATTTTTTCCTCTGGGATCAATTCAGCATGGGCACAAGACAAACAGGATTCTGTGATTGTCACCAGGGTCCATATGGGTAAGGAGATCAACTCTCCTTTCCCGGATTACGCACCTGTGATTTCTGCCGACGGACTGATGATGCTGTTTACTTCTCGCAGACCTGTTACGGAGAAAGAGATAAAAAAAGGAAAAATAGGTAAGGAGCATATCTATGTTTCTTACCGGGATAGTTCAAATGGGGATTGGAAGAACGCCGTTATGATGAAAGAGCCGGTGAATATGCGCGGGCGAAATAATTCTGCCATCGCTCTTTCTAATGACGGGCAACACATGTTACTGTACCGGGATTCTACGGATGGAAACGGAGATATCTATGAATCCTTTCTAAAAGGTACCGAGTGGTCGGAGCCACGGAAGATGCCGGAACCTATAAACAGCGATAGTCACGAGTCGTCGGCAAGTATTGCTCCCGATGGTAAAACTATTTACTTCGTCAGCGAACGGCGGGGTGGGATGGGAGGAAGGGATATCTGGTTTTCTACACAGGATTCAACTGGTAAATGGGGGCCAGCTAAAAATATGGGCCCTGTTATCAATACCAAAGAAGACGAAGAAGGAGTATATATACATCCCGATGGAAAGACACTTTATTTCAGCAGTAAGGGACATCATTCCATGGGAGGTTATGATGTTTTTAAATCTGTATACGAAAATGAGAAGTGGGGGGACCCGGTCAGTCTCGGTAGTGTGATAAACACTGCTGGTGATGATATTTTCTGCGTGATAGCGGCAGACGGCAAAAAGGGGTACTACACATCGAGTTGGTTGAACGGGGTCGGTGAAACGGATGTTTACGAGATTTCATTCACCAGGTACGCTCCCCCGCTTCTCACCCTTGTTAAAGGCATTGTTACTGACGACAGAACTTTGCAACCCATCGGTTCTACGATTCGCGTGTATGACAATAGTACTGGAAAGCTATTGTCTACATTAGAATCGAACAGTGCAACGGGCAATTTTCTGGTATCGCTTCAGTCCGGTAAGAGTTACCGGATAGAGGCTACAGCCGAAGGATATTTTCCATATACCCATGTGATAGACATTCCCAAAGGAGAAACCTATAAGGAACTAAACCTGGCTATCAAACTGAAAAGCAAAAACCCCATGACGGTGGTTACCGGTAAAGTAGTGGATGAAGAGGGTCATTCGTTGGTAGCCATGATAGAGGTGATCAACAATGCATCGAATGAGATGCTTGGCAAATCAAATTCAGGAACAGAAGGTGATTTTCATTCTGTATTACAGCCCGGCAAAACGTATGGACTTACTGTTTCTGCAGAAGGATACCTGTTTCAATCGGTGAATCTGGATATTCCTGCGGGTACTGATAGTCTTAATCTGAAAGTGATTGTTTTGAAGCGGATCCAGAAAGGGAAGAATATTGTGCTTAACAATGTATTCTTTGATTTTGACAAGGCTACTCTGCGTCCGGATTCTAAACCCGAATTGGATCGCGTTGTAAAAGTGTTGAAAGATAATCCAAGCATGAAAATTGAAATTTCCGGACATACCGACAATAAGGGATCTGCATCCTATAATCTAAAACTATCCGAAGCCCGTGCTAAATCTGTGGTGGAGTATCTCCATGCAAATGGAACCGATCTATCGAGGCTTACCTATAAAGGATATGGCTTTGCCAAACCCATTGCAACGAATGAAACCGAGGAAGGCAGACAACTGAATCGCAGAACGGAATTCAAGGTTCTTGATATTGATGAGAAGGCCAGGCCCATAGTTCGTGCCGAGACGCCTTCAAGCAATGCAGTAACAGTTGCTCCTGTTGTTAAAACAACGCCTGATTCGGATAGTAAAATACCCGCTGAGCTACGTAGTGCCGACACGAATAAGGATGGAACAATTTCTTATGCTGAAATCGCCAATACTATCAACGGCTTTTTTGACGGCACTGGAGATTTCACGATTGAAAAAATAAATGTGCTGATAGATTTCTTTTTTGAACAGGCTCAGCTTTCAAAAAGCAGATAAAGATTAATGCCCGGCACATGCATTTCAATGTATTGACATATCTGTTAGTTAGTTTCTTTCTCTTCACTGGGGATGCCCATTCGCAGATTGTAATCAATAACGGGGGAATCATTAATATCAATGGAGGTGCTGTTACCGCAAACGCCATACATGTGGTATTGAATAAACCTCCTGTCACGCCCATTAAAACTATGGGTGCCGGAACAAACGGAATCATGATGGAAACGGAGTACAGCATCACGCAGTACAATATCGGAACCGGCACAACAAATATTACTGTTCCTTATCTGTCCTATGCAAAGGAACCCTTTCCGCTTAATGTATATTCCATTACGGCAGGAGTGGGAGGAAGCAGTCTGAATTTTTCTTCTAAAAAGGCAGCTACCCGCATTACCGGTTGGGATAATGTAAACTATATGCCTTCCGATGTATTAAATATGCAGGGAGCCAGCGGAGTTGCCGATAACTCGGCATCCACCATCGATCGATTCTGGATCATCGATCCCATCGGTTATACCACCAATCCTTCAGTAACCCTTGATTTTACGTATATCAATGCGGAGGGCGCTACTAATACCTCTACCGGATCCAATAGTATCACCCTTCAGAATCTTCAAGCGCAACGATGGAACACCACCCTTGGCACCTGGGTGGATTATTACCCGCAGGGAACCAATACCACCGGCGGAAGCACAGGAACCGTTACCGGTGTTGTGGTATCAGCATCCGATTTTTTCAGGTCGTGGACACTCAACGATAATACAGCACCGCTGCCGGTCGTGTTATTATCTTTTACCGGAGAATGCGGTGCGAATCAAATCAAGCTGGCGTGGAGCACAGCATCGGAGACCAATAGTAATTACTACAGCATCGATCGAAGCGTTGATGGAGTAAATTTTCAATGGATAGGGAATGTGCATGCAGCCACAAATAGTACGAGTACGCAGAATTATGCATTCATTGATCGGTTTCCGGCGCCAGGCTTGGTATATTATCGCTTGTCCGAAACAGATCTGAATGGAGTGAAAACCATTTATCGGATTATTTCTGTCAATACATGTCCCGATATTTCAGGATCAAGTATGAATACATACGGTTATAATGGTAGGGTGTATCTGAATATATCTTCTTCGGATAAAGGCAACTATAGCATGCAGATTTTTGATGTACAGGGCAAGGTCATCATTCCGGAAACCATGCTGTCTGTAGAGAAAGGACAAAACTATTTCAATTTTCCCGTAACGCCCGCCTATGGCTTTTATCTGGTCCGGATAAAAAACGAAAGCACCGTGTTTTCAAAAAAGATTTTGCTCAATTAGTTTTTCGAGACACTCCAGGCCCCAAAGGCGATAACGATCCCGTATACACTTAAGCTATCCCCCTTTGGAGGGGGAAGTTCCGCGAACAGCGGAACAGGGGGAGGATAAAAGCTTCCTTCATAGCCGTATTTTTGTTTCCATCATCACAATTTGTGATGATGGAAACGTGGCATTAACCTTGTTTTTTGTAAATTTGTCTCAATGCCCAATGCAATACCCGATGAACGGGGATTTAAGTTCAAGTTCTTTTCAAATGAGGGAAATGAGCCTCCTCATATACATGTTTTCAAAGGGAACGGATTATATCCAAAAGCAAAATACTGGCTTACTCCCCATCCCAAATTGGTTTATTCAGAAGGATTTACGGTGCAGGAGCAAAGGATTATAGAAGAAATTATCAGTCATAAACACGCGTTTATGCTAAAGAAATGGAAAGATCATTTTAATAATTGAATAAAATGGCAGCGCTTAAAAAAAAGAAAAAAGCGATAGGAAAGAATAAGGGAAGTAGGCAGGCTGATATCATTTCGGATCTGTATAAAGGACTTGCCGTGAAAGAAAGAGAAGCGGTGTATGAGATTTCGAAAAAGAAGTCCGTTGTTACAGGCGCTTCCGGTTCTGCGCGGACTAAACAAGCTAAAAGGATTGTCAAAGCAGCGGCTGATAATCAAGTGGTCCGCATTCCTTCTCCTGATTATGTAGATCGTTTTATTGAAGAACAAGGGATGGAGATTGATTCCATCCGGATTGATAAAAAGAACGGGTATTTATTTTTTGTATTGAATAACGGGCTTACCATTCAGGATAAAATATCCAGATATCCTTTATTGAAAAAAGCTACCGTGCCCCAGCTTCGTAACTATCATCTTTATGCCGGTGGCACCTGTGTTGAATGGAAAGAGCTGGATGAAGATCTTTCCTTACGCGGACTCTTAAAACAAGCGGTATTTGAACCGTTGATAAAAACACTAACAGGCTTTGATGGGCTGGTGCTGGCCGCGCAGTAAAATTACATTAGCAGATTCAAAAGGTGTTAGCTCACCCCCCGCCTCTCTCTATCGGCCTCCCCGAAACGCTAAATGTTAAACCGTAAACTTTAGCGTTTAAAATGGGTGTTTAGAATTTAGCGTTATTTCAACGAAACAAGAAACACGTTAACCGAAGAAAATAATTCATTGGGAGATACCCTGCTTATGGGCATGCAAATAGTCGGAAATTGAGTAAATTAGAAGACTATAGCATTACCCGAACGCATTCATGAAGAACAAAACAGAAGTGGAAATTCATTTTAAGACTATCCTAGATGCTTTGGCAGAAGGAGTGGTGATACTGGATTTCGACTACTGCTATGTGTATGCGAATAAAGCCGCCCTGAAACAAGGCGTGCATCCGGGAAAAGATTTTCTGGGCAAAGGCGTCCTGGAATGTTATCCCGGTATGGAGCATACCAAGCTGTTCAAAGCCATGGAGCGCTGTATGGAAAGCCGGAAGGCGCAACGTCTGGAACATGAAATTGTATATTCCGATGGTTCTGCCGGATGGACAGAAGTAAGTGTACAGCCGGTAAAAGAAGGGGTATTGATCCTCTCCATGGATATTACAGAACCCCGGAGAGCCAGGGAGGAAACCTTAAAAGAAGAAATCACGGCCTTACACGCCGATCAGATTGAGTCGTTCAAAGAAGAAAGTTTGCAAAGCCTACAAAGCTTACGTTATGCCAAACGTTTGCAAAAAGCATTGATGCAGGAGAAAAAAGATCTGAATGAATTATTTCCGTCGGCATTTATATTGCTTATGCCCAAACACATTGTGTCAGGTGATTTTTACTGGTTCAAACATAACGGAGAACGTGTGCTTATTGCAGCCGGCGATTGTACCGGTCACGGTGTACCCGGTTCTTTGCTCAGCATTATGGGTTTGAATATATTACATGCCGCTTTCAATACGCATAAAATCACCACACCTCCTAAACTGCTTAAATACCTGGATGAGGACCTGAACCGAAAACTCAGCCACAAAACAAGCGGAAAAGCCATCCACGACGGAATGGATATCAGCATTTGTGAAGTGGATCGTAAAAAAATGATGTTAACCGTCTCCGCTGCCAACAACGCTGTTTATCTGGTACGTAACGGAGAACTGAAACAAATCAAATCCGATAAATACAGCATCGGCAACGGAGAAGCCGCCAAAGAATTCGGAGCTCAACATATCCCGCTTTGCTCCGGCGATTTCCTTTATCTCTTCTCCGATGGATTTATGGATCAGTTCGGTGGCCCCCATGGCAAAAAACTCGGCTCTGTCCGTTTTCGTGATATACTCATTTCACTCAGTAAGGAAGCTCCCTCCAAACAAGAATCCCTGCTCCGCGCTCAACTCCTGGACTGGAAAGGTAAAGAAGAACAAACCGATGATATCCTGGTAATAGGGGTGAGGGTGGATTAGGAAATATAGAAGTAAGAAGGCAGAATTCAGGAGGTGGTAGGGGAGGTAAGGATGAATTTTATCATTTCAGAAAGGTATTTTAGTAAAAATTATCTATCTAAGGTGTATTTAGGTACTTCAGAGATGTCTATGTATGGAATTATATCAATGCTAAATTCACTATAGTAAATATATAGACGCACAAACGAACAAATGAAAATTAAAATACTTAGCTGAGTAAGATTTTGAACTATCCGTTTAATTGAAAACATACTTAATTTATTTTGAATTCTTTTTTTACTAGGGTGTTGATGGTACTAAAATTTTTGTCATGTCATTAAGTTCCACTATTACTGGTTGTTTTAGCTTTAACGCTTTACCAATAGCAATGCAATGTCTTTCCTCCAAAGTTGGCAATAGATTGGAATAGTCAGATCCAATATAGTTTTCTAAGAATTGTTTTCCAGTATCGTCAAAGACCCTTAGTGCAAAAATAGTATTACATTGATTTAATATGCTTTTGCTAATATTAGCAGTTCTTTGTGTAATAATCATAGTTCCAAGGCCATATTTTCTACCCTGTAGAATGACTTTTGCTGTTCCATTTGTGGCCGTTTTGTCTCCTTCATTGGCTATCGAGTTCCATTCTGGTACTAATGAATGGGCCTCTTCTAAAATAATTAAATAGCGAGCTTCGGTAGTTTCGCCAAGCGAGCTGGCCTTTGAAATTAATTTTTCGGCTATTATTCTTGTCTTTTCAGCAGGTGTTAATTCCACCGAGTGAGATATTCTAAAAAGACTCGCAGCTTTTGAGACATTATGTAAATCAGGATTTAATGTTAATATTCTTTTGTCTGAGCCAATGAATAGGTCTATTTCCGCATTTAAATGTGACTTGTATAGTGCTTCATTACCCCAAGTGCTTGGTATTTCAGGATTTCCAGCGGCTGACCTGTTTCCTGCTTTTATTACATTTCGAGTTGCAAGTGGTAAATCTATTTGAATTTGTCCTGATGGAACATATTTAGGTAATTCCCGAGAGTATTGATTAGTGAGATCAATACAGAAAATTTTCACTTCCGTATTTAATAAAAGTTTTTGAACTAATTCAAACGTTAGGCAAGACTTACCGATGCCAAGAATTCCTAGGATGGCGGTGTTGTGAGTTACTAGTTCATCATGGTTTTTTATCGGAATTCCATAATTCGTATTTGGAAGTTTTCCGATGAATTTACTCGGGTCGTAATCTATTTTTTGAGGATCTAGCAAAAATATAGGTGTGTATATTTCGGGGAGCCATTTAACAGTATTTAGTTCATTGGCGCCAATAATATATCGGCCTAGTTTTTGAGCAGTGCCAATAGTAAAACCATGAGTGTCCTTGTGCTCTAGATTTTCTTCGTCAGTTCTGGCATCAATTATTTGATATAAAACATTTTCGTTCGAAATTTTAGTTTGTATAATGCTACCTTCCCCAATTGATCTTTTTAGTTGCAAGTCTCCAGAGAACAATTTATTGAATCGAATCTTATTAATTGTTGAACCTTCCCAAACAGTGTCAATAAGGTTCGAAAAATTCGAAACAATATAGTTTTTGTCAATGATGGCTTTCGTTTCAGGATCTATTAATGGCAGATCTAATAAATACACAGCATTTGTTCTTGAGAATATGGACTTTTCTCCTGCAAGAGGAAGTAAAGATTTTATGTCAAAGGAAATCAGACTTTCGTCAACTGAACGAAGGGATAAAATGTCTATCCATTTCTTTCCAAGTAATATTCTTTCACTAAGAATTATACCTACAACTCCGTTAGTGACATTTTCTAAGTAAATTAACTTCCCTTTAAGTTCTTTCTGCCTAAAAGGGCTGTTGCTTGACAATTCAACTTTGTATAGGTCAGAACTTTCATGTCCAATAATTTGTCCAAGAAATTTTGTTGGATCTGATTTAGATTTGATATTACTAAATATGCTACTAAGAAGTTCTACCAGCCAAATTATTGGTTTATTAATTGCAAGAAGAAAGCCAAACCCTATTAATATTGGATATTCCGTTTCCTTAGATCGAAAAAAGGAAACTACTATATCAAAGTAAAGAATTGTAAATACTATTTCAGGTCTGGAAATTTTACATAAAAGATCTACAGCGAAGCGTTGGACTTTTTCTGTTTTTTTATACCCGTTAAGAAAAATTAGAAGCAAGGCGATACTAATGAAGAAAGCTGAGAATATTATCCAATATTTATAAAGAGATAAATTTTCTCTTCCATTCAGTCCTAGGAGAAAAAGAAATATTGCAACCCATCTCGTAATGACATCAACTGGTTTTGAAAAATATGGTTCAGTAATATATGCACTTAGTATTAGGGCAAGACCTGTTGCAATTAGAACAGCATTCAGGGGATTGTTACTGTCAAAAATGAATTTCCAGTCGTCTGAAAAATAATAGCCAATTCCTAGAATTAGTGCCAAATAAATGCCAACTAGGGCGAATCTTTGCTTGATAGTTAATTGCATATACCCTTTTTAGGAATTATAGTGACTTTATGAGTTAGTATTTATTCACTTCCCCAACTTCAAATCCCCACAAACCGTCATAAGCACTTCGCAAGGATCCACATCAATGGCCAGGGCTATTAAGTAAAGTTCATCTGCACGGAGTTTTGTGGTTTCATTTAAGGTTAACTCACTGAGCCGGGAGGTGCTGATGCCGGTTTTGCGTGAAATCTCGGCTTTATTAATCGATTTCTTGGCAAGGTATAATCCTAGTTTTGTCATAATCTCTTGACTTTCACTATAAATATAGAATTAACCAAGAATCATATAGAATTTCGGGACAATCATTTGGAATATATATAGATTGCCTATATATTTATCAAGAATATCTGGATTAAATTCCCGACATTCTACATAGAGTTGATGAGTGTTCGCTCTGATTTGAGTAGACGGGCAACCGTACGAGTTCGAGTCTCGTCCTGGTTCTTTGCCTAAGTTATTAATGGAACGGGGTCGTCCCGATAGCTATCGGGACCGTCCGGTCCCCAAATCCTTGAGAGTTCGAGTCTCTCCTCGGTTTAATAAAAAAGAAATAAAAAACCAAAAAATGAAAAACGAAAACAATACTTCTAACGAGCTTGCTATAAAACAAGTAATTCTAAACCTCATCCAAAACGATCTTCGCATCACTTGCCTTGTTACCGGTTTGGATGATCTGGGTATGGATGCAGTTCGTTACCAACCCAGTTTGAGCAACAGTGTTTTTAACCTGATGGGTTTTAACTCAAATGAATGCGATGATAAACTGCTGGATGCCTATTGCAGAGAAATTGAAAAAGGGGCGGTAATGAACGTTGTTTCCAGCCCTCCCCGCCTGGAGGAAACTGCGATAGAGATATATGACTACTTACATTGCTGGAAAAAGCATTGATGTGCGCCTGATCTCATTTTTAGTCATTAATCCCACAAAAAAACCTCCAGTGCTGTTCCGGAGGTCATTATCAATCGCACTCAACTTCTGCTATAATACCAACGTTTCCAATACATTGCTCCAGTTGCCTTGAATGCCCTTGGTGCTATATGCAACACGGAAATAATAATGGGTGGCCGAAGTAAGGCCCTCCATGGTAAACTTAACCGATGTACCGGTATAGATAGTTGTCCAGCTGGTAACGGTATTCGGATCGGTTGTCATCTGATAGATATAGGCCGTTTGGCGGACAGCCAGGGTGTTGAGCTTTACCGTTCCTTTGAGCTTGCCGGCTACGGCAGTAAAGGTTTTGGGCAAGCGCACCTGACTTTTCTTTACCGTCATTCCGGCACTGGCTATGATGGTTTCTGCATTGGCAGGATCGGCATTGGCAATGCTTTCTACATAAGCTGCCAGGAGTTTCAGCAATACAGAAAGACTTTTAAGCTCTGTATGCATGGCTCCCACCGATCCGCGGGCACGGGTAAGCGATAAATCATAGGCATTGGTAAGCGCGGTGGCCTGGGTAGTAACCGATGCGAGTGCAGGAGTAGGGGTTGGGAAATAACTGTTCCCCGTCATCTGTGTTACGCAATGGTTGGCCAGGGCTGCTACCTGTGGGGGCGTGAGTTTATGCAAATCGAGCGCCACCAGTTTTTTTAACACTTTGGGCTTAGACATTTTTATTGTTGTTGTGGCTTTCACCGCCGGGCATGTTTAACACCCCGGCAGGTTAAGCCGGTTTAGGGCCGTCTGCGATTTTCGCAGCCGGGTTGCCGGTAGTCATTTACTTCCGGCTGCCGTTATTTCCCGGAACCTTTACCTGATAAGTGCATCCTCTCTCAGGTTTGTTCCAATGCATTAGGAGAAATATAATCTGGCAGTAGCTGTGTTTCATTTATTTACGTTTGTTTCAAATCTTAAACCGAAAACCGACACTATTAATCTACATTCATACACGCTTTATTTACTTGTATACACTGTTCATCTACTTTCATACACTCCGAGTATACTTTCATACACTCCAAGTATACTTTCATACACGATTGATCTACTTTCATACACTCCAAGTATACTTGTATACACGATTCATCTACTTTCATACACTCCTTATTTACTTGTATACACGATTGATCTACTTTCATACATTCCTTGTTTACTTGTATACACGACTGATCTACATTCATACACTGTTTATTTACTTGCATACACGATTAATCTACTTTTATACCCTCCTTATATACTTGCATACACGATTGATCTGCATTCATACACTGTTTATTTACTTGTATACACGATCAATCTACTTTCATACACTCCTTGTAAATAGACACACACGACTCAGTTCTGTATATAGTGGGGAAGTCTTAAAAGAATCAGTGGAAATCCATTGGCAGACCTTTTCAGCATCTCTTTAAAAGGGAAAAGCTGCTGTGATGGAGCGATTCGGATCGGGATAATGTCTTTTGTTGCAATAAACTCGTTTTCCAGTTCGGGATGTGCTTTCAGAAATCCGATTAAGAGTTCGAGTTGGTTAAGACTAAGCTCATTTTCATAATAAGCAATGAAAAAGGCTTCATAGTTTTCCATGTTTATCGTTTTCATGGTGCTTCATATTAGTTGAGATAACAGAAGCAAATCTCATGCTAAGCCTGGGAAAAGGCAATAAACACGTGCTTGTACGGAGGAAAAAGTACGTATTTGAGCGGAGGAATGAAAAGGGAAACAGGAAATGAAGACCGATAGCGTGTCTTTGGGGGACTGAGTAGAACAGAAACCGCGGGCAGCTAGAAAATAGGTTCTTACTGTGGAAATGGTGGTTAATAGTGAAACCTACATTGAACGATTGTAAGTCCGGCAGGAGAAACAGTATAAACAAAGCGATCTTCCAATGAGATACGTCTGGACCAAAAACCTTTTAAATTTCCCTTCAATGGTTCCGGTTTACCAAGGCCACTAAACGGATTTCGTTTGCAATCTTTTATTAAGGCATTTATCTTTTCGACTTTATCAGGCTCTGTTTTTTGCCAATATTCATAATCTTCCCAAGCTAAAGGTGTCCAAATTATATTGACAATATTCATGCAGTAGGGTCGAATTTTTTAAGCTTTTTCCCTTTTTCGGCTTGAGCTATCGAAGCCATTAAACGTTCAGCGTTAGTTTTAGTGCCGAGCAAGTATGAAGTTTCAACCATGCTGTTATAATCTTCAAGAGATACCAGCACTACACTTTTTTCATTCGGGCGTTGAATCACCACCGTTTCGTGTGATTCACAAGCCAAATCAAGATTCTTTTTTAAAGACTTTCTCAATTCTGTATAGTTTATTGCTATCATGTTAAGTACATATTTAGGTACAAATATAGGTACTTAATATTGTACTTGCAAATATCCTCCTAATTGTTTCATGTGCACAATCTGAATAAAAGCCTCCTGCCGCTGCCCCTGCCTCCTGCGCCTGCCTCCCGCCGCTTATTACCGTCCTGCAAGATATTTTGTGGTTTTCAGAAAATAATATTTGAATCCAAACAGGAAACTTTCCTGGTAGCGGATATCACCCATATCATATTTGTCGGGCACGGTTAATCCTCTGATAAACATAAATTCTATATCCAGATAATCGTTCAGTCTTCTGGTCGCTCCGAGATTTATTCCATAATCAAAACGATGGTAATTGTTGGTACTGGGGAATATATAGTAATAGGATACTATATACATAGTGGTGTAGTAAATCTGTTTCTGTCTGAAATTCCAGCTGCTGTTGAGCAGGTAGGAGGCCTGGATACCTGCCGAAAACTGCCACTTCTTTTTATTCAGATTAATACATAAAGGAATGTCCAGATAGGATAGATGGTACAAATAATCAGTTTCGTTACCGATTACGGGTCCATACTGACTATAATCTACTTGCATACCTTTCTGGCTTACCTGAATACCACATTTGAGTCCCCATTTGGGATTGAGCAAAATATTGTAGTCACATCCAAAATAGATGGAATGGATATTATTTCTCCAGGCGTTGACCTGGTCAGGGCGATACCAATCCGGAGATTGAGTGGACTGGCAATAGCCGGCGCGAAGAGCTACATTCTGAATGCAAGCCTGTGGATGGGCCTGAATCCAGAAAATAAGCAAAAGAAGCAAACCGGAAGTCCTCATTAGAAAGTTCCTGAACAATTAAAGGAATCGCCGGGAGGTCCGCATGTAACCGTTATTTTGGGGTCAGCTGCAATAAAGACGGTTATCGATTGAGATGGAAATGTTTCATTACCCGCAATTGTGAAGTGATTTGCATCCGAACAATTAACAAGCAAAGAAATGCAGTAAGGGTCCGGGATACATGGGAGACAGGAGGGAGGATTGCTGATCATGGCTACAATATGATCGCAGGAACCAGGCATATAGCAAAGCTTAAGTGTAGATGTTGTGCCTCCAATTGACAGTCCATTGCAATAGGTATCTGAAGGGTCTGGGTCCACACAACTTCCCCATGTTATGGTGAAGAGTTTACTGTTCTGTCCGCCTAATAGTTTGTTGATGCAAGATAAGGCCGGGCAATTCGGAGGTAAAGTGCCGCAATTACAGGCTCCCTGAATTAGAGGAAGGGTTGTCCGGTTCACTTTAGGTGCAGCCGGACTTGAAGAATCCGGTTCTTTTTTACTGCATTGCAATAATAGTACCGAAACAGATAGAGCCAGTATGGCTGAGCTAAGGAAGAGCATTTTTTTCATGGGGGCGAAACTTAAGAATGAGTGTTATTTTGTTTTGAATAAATTGATAGGGCTGAATGAAAGAATAAGGTTCAATGGGATTCTTGACTAATTCAAAACTGAAGTAATAAGCAATACTCAGGTGTTTGGTGAATGGGTAAGCTATGTAAAGGCATGGAGAAACATTGGTTAAGTAGAAATAAGCGGTATAGGGGTTGTTATTCTTGTTATAGATAGTACTCATTTGATAAGCCTGTGAAGGAGGGGCATTGGAAACGGTTTGATTCAAGATGGAATGGATGAGATACGAGGGAGCTAACCCCGCTCCGGTTTCGAAATGTGGAAAAGAAGTACAGATCAGTATGGAGCTTTCTATTTCGTCAAAACTGGCCGAGGTGGTGAGTTGTAAGTTTCCCCTCACAAGGGGTTCATAGACAATGGTATTCAATCCCGAAAAAGATTTGTGCTGGTAACTGACACGAAGACTTATAAACAGATTTTCGGAAATGTTCTTCCGGGTACCAATACCCGCAGAGTATCCTATGCTGGATGCAGGGATAAATGTATTCTGCCGGATGTAATTACACATCAGTCCTGCCTGTACTTCATATGCAGGGCGGGCATTGACCCAAATTGATTTGAAGGGTATACTGTCACGAGAGCATTGAGCAATCAGACCAACAGGACTGCTGATTACATAGCAAATAAGTACGATAAATTTTAGTGAACGCATAATCCATTTTAAACAGTACCGTCGAAACGGACTGTGTCATTTGCATGGAGTGAAGTGGAATTAAACTCCTGTTGCAAATTAAAATCGGAAAATGCGAAAATGAAAACGATTCACATCAGAATAAGTGCAATTCAAATAAATACGGTTAAAGACGTATGGATTGGAATGCTTAGGAAGCCGATAAAGTGGTTTTGCCTCCTGCGCCTGCCGCTGCCTCCTGCCCCTGCCTCCTGCCGCTGACCTAAGCCTTCTGCTTCACCTTCCCGGTCTGATACAATTCTTCACGTTGTGCTTTTACTTCGGCACTGGAAAGGAATTCGTCATAGGTCATAAACTTATCGATGATACCTCTTGGGCAGAGTTCAATGATACGGTTGGCAACAGTTTGTACAAATTCATGGTCATGGGAGCTCAGCATCACATTCTCTTTGCAATCTTTCAGCCCGTTGTTGAAGGCGGTGATGGATTCCAGATCGAGGTGTGCGGTAGGTTCATCGAGGATGAGCATATTGGCTTTCTGTAGCATGACACGGGATATCATACAACGCATTTTTTCTCCTCCGCTCAATACATTGGTGTGTTTGAGCGATTCTTCGCCGGAGAAAAGCATCTGTCCCAGAAAACCGCGTACAAAGCTCTCGTCTTTGTTGGTGGAATACTGACGCAGCCAGTCGATGAGATTATATTCTCCGCTCTGGAAAAAAGAACTGTTATCGGCCGGCAGGTAAGCCGTGGTGATGGTGCTGCCCCAGGCAAAGCTGCCTTTATCGGGCTGGCGGTTGCCGGTAAGTACTTCAAAAAAGGCGGTAACGGTGAGTCGCTCTTTGGAGAGGAACGCTATTTTATCGCCCTTGCGGACGTTGAGATTGACATTGGAGAAAAGGGTGATACCTTCGGCCGAAGCTCCCAGATTTTCGATATGAAGAATCTGATCGCCGGCTTCCCGTTCCTGACGGAAAATGATTCCCGGATATTTACGCGTGGATGGCTGGATCTCATCCACTGTAAGTTTCTCGAGCAACTTTTTACGGCTCGTTGCCTGACGTGATTTGGAAGCATTGGCGCTGAAACGTTCAATAAATTCCTGAAGCTCTTTGCGTTTATCTTCCACCTTACGGTTTTGATCCGATTTTTGACGCAGGGCCAGCTGACTGCTCAGATACCAGAACGAATAGTTGCCGGTAAACAAGGTGATCTTTTTAAAATCGATATCCACCGTATGGGTACATACCTGATCCAGGAAGTGACGGTCGTGAGAAACCACGATTACAGTATTTTCAAATTCGGCCAGAAAATTTTCAAGCCAGGCAATGGTATCTACATCCAGATCGTTGGTAGGCTCATCCAGCAGCAGGATATCGGGGTTGCCGAACAAAGCCTGGGCCAGTAATACCCGTACTTTTTCCTTACCGCTCAGTTCGCTCATCAGTTTCTGATGGTATTCTTCTTTCACGCCCAGGTTGCTCAGCAATCCGGCGGCATCGCTTTCTACATTCCATCCGTTCATCTCGGCAAATTCGCCTTCCAGTTCAGAAGCGCGGATACCATCGGCATCGGAGAAATCGGCTTTGGCATACAAGGCATCTTTCTCGGCTATAACACTCCAGAGTCTTTTATTGCCCATGATTACTGTTTGCAGCACAGGCTGGGTGTCAAATTCATGGTGATCCTGACGTAGCACACTCATGCGTTGCCCGGGAGGGATGCTGATCTGTCCTTTGGTAGGATCGATCTCTCCGGACAATATTTTCAAAAAGGTGGATTTCCCGGCACCGTTTGCGCCTATCACCCCATAGCAATTGCCGGGAATGAATTTGAGATTTACTTCATCAAACAAAACCCGTTTGCCAAACTGGAGGGAAAGATTGCTTACCTGTATCATTTTTCTCTTGAAATTGGCTGCAAAGGTAGTGAAATTACTCACCCCCTTTTTCCCCTCTCTATAAAATAGAGAGGGAGTACCGCCCCTGCCTCCCGCCTCCCGCTGCTGCCTCCTGCCGCCTTTTTTCTACCTTTATCCCAATGACCCCCTCCCAATTCACGTCCGTATTACTCAAAAACTTCCCCTTCGAAACCACTCCCGGTCAGAAAGTGCTCATCGATAAGCTCAGTGCTTTTTTGATGAACCGGGAAGAACGTAGCTGTTTTGTAATGAGGGGATATGCAGGAACCGGAAAGACCACCATTGTAGGTGCCCTTGTCAAAAGCCTGCCCGAGATCAGGGCCAAATGTTCGCTGATGGCTCCTACGGGCCGTGCCGCCAAGGTACTGAGTAATTACTCGGGTGTACAAGCCTATACGATTCACAAGAAAATTTATATGCAGAGCGTGGATGGGGCCGGCTTCGGAAGTTATGCCCTGCGCGAGAACCTCCATACCCATACCCTGTTTATTGTGGATGAGGCATCTATGATCTCGGGTAAGAGCGCCCCTGAATTCAGGGGCGGATCGAGTTTGCTGAGCGATCTGATTGAATATGTTTATTCGGGTTCCAACTGCAAACTTATTTTTATCGGTGATGTGGCCCAGCTGCCTCCTGTGGGACTGGATGTAAGTCCCGCTCTGGATGTGGAATTCGTGAAAAAGGAATACTACCTGAACATTGAAGGGTATGAGTTGAATGATGTGGTACGACAGGCGGAAAGCTCGGGTATACTGCAAAATGCAACCCTGATAAGGGAAATGATCAAGGAAGAGGAGTTTACCTTTCCTCAGTTTGATGTGGCAGGGTTTAAAGATATTATTCGTCTTACCGGCGATGATCTGGAAGATGCGCTGAACAGCAGCTATAGTAATTTTGGAGCAGAAGGAACATTGGTGATATGCCGTTCCAATAAAAGAGCGAATCTGTTTAACCAGCAAATCAGGGCCCGTATTCGCTGGCAGGAAAATGAAATCTCTTCGGGAGATTATATGATGGTGGTAAAAAATAATTATCACTGGCTTCCGCCTAAATCAACGGCAGGCTTTATTGCCAACGGTGATATCGTGGAAATCCTGAAGGTGGGCAAGTATTCGGAAATGCATGGCTTTCGCTTTGTGGATGTGAAGATGCGTCTGATCGATTATCCCGACGAAAAAGAACTGGAAGCCAAGCTCCTGCTTAATACGATTGACAGTGAAAGTCCGGCTCTTTCTCAGACCGACAATAAAAAACTGTATGAATCGGTGTATATGGAATATGCCGAAATAGGGGACAGGGGTTTGCGAATGGCCAAAATGAAGAAAGATCCCTTCTTTAATGCCCTGCAGGTAAAATTTGCCTATGCCGTTACCTGCCATAAGGCACAAGGCGGGCAATGGCAAAGTGTGTTTGTAGAGCAGGGCTATCTGACCGAGGAAATGATAAACAAAGAATTTTTGAGGTGGCTGTATACGGCCCTTACCCGGGCAACAGATAAACTTTATCTGGTCAATTTCAGCAAGGAGTTTTTTACGTGAAACAGGCCCCTATATTCCCTGCTTCAGCCATTTAGACAGAAACAGATCATATACCCGGTAGTATCGGTCCATATCGTCGAAATAAACCATCTCTTTCGTAATAAGTGCTTCCAGTGCTGCCTGTACAGAGCTGGCGCTATTGAGTTTGTACCGGCTCAGGAAATCAGCACTCAGGATCATCTGTATTTGTTCCTCTTTGGCAATGGCTTTGAGCAATTGCCATTGATTAGCGGTAAGCAGATTGCGATAGCTGTAATAGACTGTTTCGTTTTCTTTGAGAATATCCTGAAGTGTGCGGGCAATGAACCCTTCGTTGAGATCGCGCTGCTGAGTGCCGTATAGTTTGTTGCAGATAAATTGTACATACCAGGTATGACGGCGTGCATAACGCAGGATGCTCAATATGCTTTCGGCAGTTATTTTACGGTGACCATCTTTGAACCTTGCTGCAATAAAGGCAGCATATTCTTTTTCCCCGATAGGATCCAGATGCAGGATTTCAGAGCTTTGATAAAAAGGATGGGCATATGCGGTGAACATAGCCACGAGAATACTTTTCTGACTTCCTGAAAAAACAAACTGAATATTGTTGCATTGCTGTATGTTAGATCGAAGGAGGGCTTCTACGTTCTTTTCCGGGTACTGCGTAATCTGTTGGAATTCGTCTAAGGCAATGATGATTTTTTTTTCTTGCTGATTCAGGAAAGCAAAGATTTGTTCCAGGGTATATCGGATCTCCTGAGCTGATCCCATACTGAATTCGATGGAAGGTTCTCCGCTCAGGGCATCGTATTTCAGTGTTGGCATGATGCCGGTAAAAAAGGAAGTGATTTTTTTGAGTACATGCTCCCTGCGGGGCTCCAGACGTGCCAATACCTGATTACCAAGAAGCGTAATGAATTCAGGCAGTGTGCTGGTGGGAAGCAGATCCAGGTAAAATACCCTGACCTGTTTTTTGTTGCCCAGCTTATGCAGGGCATGTTCGATTAATCCTGTTTTGCCCATGCGGCGCAGGGAAATCAGGGTTATGTTCCGTTTGTTTTCCATCGCATTGATGATGCGGGCTGTTTCTGAAACCCGGTCGCAAAACAATTCAGGACCCTCATAACCTACAACGGGAAAGGGATTATCTTCTTCCATAAATTATTACGTAAAGTACGTTACGTAAAGTACGTAAAAATATATGGAATAAAAAAGCACATTAAATCATTGAAAATTAGCATGATATTATTTTGTTTAAAATTACGTAAAGTGCGTTACGTAAAGTACGTAAAATTTTAGAGCCCCGAAAGCGAGGGATGGAAGGATAGGATACGGCATAAAAGGTTGTATATAATTTCGTATTTTGCGGCATGTCAGCCCCACTTTCGCATTTGGTATTCAAGCTAACCGGTTGGAAATCGATTGGTAAAGCGCCCGATCTTAAAAAATATATTGTAACAGCGGCTCCTCATACCAGCAACTGGGATTTTGTATTCGGTCTTGCCGCCTGGAACATCTATGGCATGAAACCTAAATACCTGATCAAGAAGGAGTTTTTCTATTTCCCCCTTAATATCTTATTCTGGCTTACAGGCGGTGTTGCAGTGGATCGCAGTAAAAACAACAGTCTTACCGATGCCATTGTGGATATGTTCAATGCACGGGAAGAGTTTATTGTTATTTTTCCTCCCGAAGGAACACGCAAAAAAGTGGAGCGGTGGAAGACAGGATTTTATTATGTAGCATTGAAAGCCAATCTGCCGATTGTATTGGGAGCATTGGATTTTAAAACCAAATCATCTTATCTGAGCGAGCCTTTTTATCCTACCGGAGATATTGAAAAGGATTTTATCGTTATCCGTGAATTCTACAAAAATACACAAGGCCGCAATCCGGAGTGGTTTAATGTGGATGGGATTCGTCCTGCCTGATCAGAACTCAATGCGGTAACCCCCGTAAGGAAATACACCCAGCTGAAATTCCGTATGAATGGTTTGTGTTGTTTCGTCATACGTCTGACGAAGAATATTCTGTGTGTTTAACACATTCTCTACCGTTACGAAAAACATCTGAGAGGTTTTGCGGTGATTGATACGGAACATAAGTTTAACATCAAACCGTGAATAGGGTGGAAAGCGCTGACTGAAAGCTTCGTTATCTATATATACAGCCGATCTTGCCGGGATAGAAGCCGCCACATCAATAGGGGTATACCGGTTTCCTCCGGCGGTAGTGAATTTTACATCCAATGCAATAATCTTGTTTTTGCTTTTGCCTAAAGGGAGTTCATATCCGCCCAGCAAATTGTATACATACAATCCGTCATAGGCCGTAGGCCGCTCCACGCCATCGCTGCCTTTGTAGGTAGAGTTAAACACCGATAAGGTGGAAAGGAAATAAAAGTGGCGGCTGAAAAACTTTTCAATGGTAAATTCAAAACCATAGTTCTGTCCCGTTCCTCCGTTTTTCAAACTGTCCACCAGCGGCAAGCCATCCAGATCGTTGCCCACATTGAGCATGGAAAAGGAATTGCTGTGAAAGGCTGTGACCGGAATATCGTAGAGATACTGATAATAGGTTTCTACTTTCAAACGGAAATCATGACCTATATTAAAATCATATCCGGCCACCAGGTGCTGACTGCGCGAGAGACCCATATTCAGATCTGTTTGAGAATACTGCCCTGTAGTGGTGTTGTAGCTTTTGTAGTAATAATAGATGATGGGCTGGATCTGGCTGTGCATGCCATAAGCCAGAGAAAAAGCATGTTTGGGTTTCCACTGCCAGCGCAATCCAGCTCTGGGTTCCAACGCCTGCGATCCGTTGAGTGTGAAATACTGATAATGCAATCCGCTGTTGAAGGACAGTTTGTCGGTAATCTTATACTGCCAGTGAACATATGCCTGACCAAGACCTGTATTGTTAGTGGCCCGGAGCTGATCAATATTCATGTGATAGGTGGTGGAGTAGTAGTATGTTTTGTAATCGATAAACATCTGAGTAAACGAAACTCCTGCTTTTATCAGGTGATGAGAATTGATTTTATCACTCAGTGTATAACTTCCGGTATACTGCCAGTCTATGGAATGATTGTCATACAAACGGAAATCCTGACGGGTTTTGGAAAGCGTATCTACCGTGCTGATATTGGTGGTGCCGGAAGCAGACAGCACCGCTTTACCGGAAATATTGGGACTGAAGAAATACAAATGCGAGATACCCGTGGCTCCCATGCTGGAGCCGAATACGAGATCCTGCCCTTGTGATACATACGACCAGTTGCTGGTATCGCGGTTGCGATCCAGAATAGAGATAGAGCTGGTGCCTCCAACTCCCCACACGCTGAATACGCCGGCCTTGCTGGTAGGGAAATTAAATTTGAACGACATATCCTGATATTCCGGAACACCCGAAACCCCGAAATTGATTCCCAGTGCATTGAATACTTTAAAGGTGGAATAGCGATAATTGATAATATACGAAGCACCGTCTTTTTTGATTGGCCCTTCAGCACCCAGCTCCAGCCCGTTGATACCTATCTGACTGATGAATTCTGTTTTTTCATTATTGCCATTTCTTAAACGCAGATCGAAAACAGCTGCTGTTTTATTTCCATATTCGGCAGGAAAAGCGCCGGTCAGGAAATCTGAACCGGCAAGCATATTGTTATTCAGCATGCCTACCGGGCCACCTGTAGCACCCTGTGTGGAGAAATGGTTGGGATTGGGAATGTCTACACCTTCAAGTCTCCAAAGCACACCCAAGGGAGAATTACCTCTTACAATAATATCATTCCGGGCATCATTGCTGGTTGAGATACCGGCATAGTTGGCTACCATGCGGCTGGGGTCGCCACGTGTACCTGCATAGCGATCGGTTTCTTCGCTGTTAAAATTCCGGGCACTATTGGTGATCAGCTCATTATTGGGTTTGGTTTTATCTTTCTCATAAATAATCTGCACTTCCTTACCCTGGATTACATGTTCATGCATCTCGATATTGAGTACTACTTCGTGACCGGAAGTCACCACGAGATTATTCATCATTACCTCTTCATAACCTACGTAACTTACTTTCAAAGCTCTTCGCCCCACTGGAATATTGGTAATCCTGAAATGACCTTCGGCATCCGTTACTCCTCCTTTGATGGTATCCAGATTCAGGATGATGATGGTGGCGCCGGCCAGGGCTTTCTTGCTATCGGCATCTACTACCGAACCGCGTACCGTTTGAGTAAATGTTTGGGCATAAGCCGATGGGCATATCCAAAGCGATACAAACAAAAAGGGCAGGAAGTGTTTCATGAAAATTGGAAGCGAAGTAAAAATAGGAAAAAAAAGGATGTGAAGAATTCCCCTTGTTTTCGCGTATTATAACCCTAGTGGGATTGTTTACTCCGAAGAAAAATAACTGGATTATATAGAAAGAGTGGGGCTGGAAATAAACAGGTTGTTTCCGGTAATATAATCTATCAGGATCTCTGTTTCCTGCTTTTTGAAGAGCTTTGCCCCTTTAGCCAAAGAATTTGAGCTTTGGCTTCGTCTAAGGTAACCGGCTGTTGCTTGGATAGTTGCTCCAAACTTAACCTGGCTCTTTCCTGAAATGACATTTTGCAGTTCATGCTTCATTTACTTATGAGTAAAGTTAGTGATTTTTATCCAGATTATATATTCACATAATAGACCCTTCAATTCATTAGATAAGCTAAGATTAGGCTATTGTATAATCCCCCAAGGAAGCTTATATTTGTTATTCAGCCTGTATTCGACCTTCTCTCTGTTAAGCACTTGTTAAATTAACGATACCACATGAAACACTTTACAAAACAAGCGGCCCTTCTGGCATTATTTTTCATACCCTTTTGTATGAATGCCCAGGCACCCAAATTTGTTTTACTGGAAGAGTTTACGGGGATGAACTGCAATCCCTGTGCTTCTGAAAACCCGGGTTTCCTGGCCAATATCCTTACTCCTAATCCGGTAGTGGTGCATCATATTGCTTATCACCCTTCCTGGCCGGGTACCGATATCATGTATACCTATAACAAGCCTCCGGTAGATTCTATGGTAATGCAATACGGGGTAAGCGGTATTCCGGATTGTATGATGCTGGGCAATCAGAAACATGCGCAGCCTGTATCTTTTACACAAAGCGATATCGATAATGAATTTTCGGCCGGCAGCCCTATCAAGATCATGGTGGCCGATACCATTACTTCGGGTCGCAACCATGTGGCCAAGGTTACGGTTACCACCGTAGGCGTGGTACCATCAGGTAATTATCACATGCGTACCATCGTTACCGAATACCTTCATTTCGCTAGTCCTCCGGGAGGAAACGGAGAAAAAGATTTTCCGAATGTGTTTCGTAAAATGATGCCCAGCTGGCAAGGTACTATCATTACACTACCTGCTATCGGAAACTCGGCAGTATATTATTACAACTATGTGGCAGACTCGATCTGGGTTGCAGCCAATGTAAAGCTTACTTCTTACGTGCAAAACTTCAGTACCGGAGAGGTGCTCAATTGCGGATCAACCAACGATCCTTCCATCAATTATACCCTCAGCGCTCCTGCTGTTACCGTACAACATGGGGTAAGTGCTACACAAAACACTTTTCAATTCAGCTCCCTTAATACCGGATCAGCTGCAGAACAGTTTTCATATACGCTTACTACCAATCAGCCTTCCGATTGGGTGGCGGGCTTCATGATCGGATCCACCAGCTATACAGGTACAGCCACGGTTACCACTGCTGCCAGCAGTAGCAATTCGGTTGTGATTAATGTAACACCCGGTACCACTCCTTTTGTAGCTACCTATACCATGACGGTACAATCGGTTACCAACCCATCATTGCCACCTATGAAAAGCAGTGTATATGTAATATCCAACGTAACGGATCTGATTGTAAACAACAGCGGTAATGTGGGTGATGGAGTAACATTAGGAAGCGCTGCCAACTGGGACAGTGTTTACACCACCGGGCTGGCTTATGCTGGACGATTGACAGTAGGTAAGACCAACGAAAAGATAGCTTCCATGGCCATAGCACAAGGAGCTTTTACCGGAGTGCGGAATATTTATCTGAACATAGGATGGACCTTTCCTTCCTTTACCGATGCCGAAGTGGCTCAGTTAACAACGTTTCTGAACGCCGGAGGATGTTTGCTTGTATCGGGACAAGATGTGGGCTGGGATACCTGGGGAGCAAGTCCTGCAGCAGGTACTGCCAACACGCGTTCGTTTTATACCAATTACCTGAATGCCGCCTGGGTATGGGATGGCAACAGTACGCATGACACGATACATGTGGTAACAACCGATGCTATTTTTGGAAATATGCCAACGCCCGTATCTGTCAATACATTTTATGGCACCAATTATTTTTATCCGGATGCCATCGCTCCCGTAGGACTTGGTACGACGATTTACAATTACAACGATACCAGCATAGCGGGCGTAAGAGCAACCAACGGTACCTGGAAAACGGTTTATCTGGGAGCCGGTATTGAAATGCTGGGTACTTCTTCCGATCGCCGCGCTATTGTAAAAAGAGCTCATGACTGGTTTTACGGGTATTCGTTTACCGGTATTAGCGAGTATGGTTCCATAAACCGTCAGCTAGGGCAGAATTATCCCAATCCGGCTAATTCAACCACGCACATTCCATTGGAAGGGGTGGATAAGGATATGAACCTCCAGATTATAGATCTGGCTGGCAGGGTGCTGAATACGGTTCAGGTTACAAGAGGTACAGAATTACTTACGCTGAATACGGCAAGTCTGGCCCCTGGTATCTATATGTATCGTTTGCTGGATGGAAACAGGGCACTGGCTTGCAAAACCATGCAGATAACCCGGTAATTTCCGGTTCTCGTCTTTGTATCCGTTAAGATCCTTAAGAAGGGGTCATACACCTGATTATTCTTCCCTTTTATTGCTATTTTTGCACGCCTATCATGCAAAAATTAAAGGTTTCAGCTGTTTCATACCTCAATACGAGCCCATTTGTGGAGGGGATAAAAAAGAGTGGTTTTATTGACCAAATAGACCTTTCTCTGGATATTCCATCCCTCTGCGCTTCCAAATTGCTGGATGGATCGGTAGATATCGGTCTGGTGCCGGTAGCTGTTATTCCCCAGCTAAAAGAATATCATCTCCTTACCCATTATTGTATCGGTGCGGTAGGGCCCGTAAGGTCTGTTTTGCTATACAGCCAGGTGCCGCTGGAAGATATCCAAACCATTATACTCGATAATCAAAGCCGCACTTCTGTAGCCCTTGTAAAAATACTGGCCGAAAAATTATGGAAAATTGCTCCTTCCTATACCTTAGGTAAGGATGGTTACGAAAAGGAGATAGGAGGGACGACGGCGGGAGTGGTTATTGGGGATCGTACTTTTTTCCTCAAAAACCGGTTTGCTTATACCTACGATCTGGCCGAATGCTGGCAAGCGCTTACCGGCCTACCTTTTGTATTTGCCTGCTGGGTCAGCAACAAGCCTATTGAGCCGGCTATGGAAGAACTTTTTAACAAGGCCCTGGCCTTAGGGCTTACGAAAATAGAAGAGATTGCTGAGCATTATAAGAACCGTTTTCCTCCGGATGCTGACCTGGTACACTACCTTAGCAAGAATATCAACTATACATTTGACAACCCTAAGAAAAAGGGGCTGGAGCTTTTTCTGCAGCTGTTACAGGCCCCAAAAGGATAAATACCAGATTGGGGTTATAAGCCCTGTATATTACCCCCTGCCGGATAGAATTTCTTATTATATTTGTTTTTACAGACAAAATCAGAACTGGAAATGAAAAAACTTATTGCCGTACTTGTCTTGGGTATCTCTTTATTACATTTTGATTCCAATGCTCAGAGTATCCTCTCCAAAGGAGGGGATCAGATTAAGTTTAAAATGGCCCAGCAGGATTTTTACGGAGGCAATTATGTTGCTGCGGTGAATGAGTTTAAAGAAATTCTCGTCAATAAACCCAAAGATGCCAACATCATATTTCATATAGGAGAATGTTATTATATGATGGATGATATGCCTTCTGCAAAGGACCAGTTTATCAAAGCCATCCATGCCGATACCAAAGAAGCCGGAGAAGCTCACCTCTATCTGGGTCGTATGTTGCTTACCGAAGGCAAACTGGATTCTGCCGGTACCGAGCTGGATACATACAAAGGTTTGGCAGGAAGCGATTCCAAAATCAAGGACAGTGATGTAATGCACTATATAAACATGGTGAAGACAGCCAAGGAGCTGATGGCTAAACCAATTGATGTGAAGATTATTCCGCTCGGAGAAAATATTAATTCTGCCTACGATGATAAACGCCCTTCTGTTACAGCCGATGGAAAGATGATGATTTTCACGTCCCGTCGCCCCGAAGGAAAAGGAACATCCGATGTCCTGGGTGATAACAAACCGTTCGACCATATCTTCATGTCTACCTGGAATGATTCCAACAAAACATGGAACCCTGCCGAGATTATGCCAGGAGCCATCAACGGTCCCGGACACAGCGCCTGCTCCAGCATTACTGCCGATGGTAAACAGATTTTTATTTATCGCAATAACGATGAGGATGCAAAAGGGGGAGAGATCTTTGTTTCCAAAGTAAGTACTTCGGGAAAATGGGGCAATCCTAAAATTATGGAACGTCCTATCAATACCAGTTATTTTGAAGATGGAGCTGTGCTCACAGCCGATGGCAATACCATCTTCTTTATATCGGAACGTGGACAGGATGTAAAAGCAAAAGGCGGACAACGCGGTTACGGTAACGGAGATATCTGGATGGCCAAACGGAAATCAAAAACAGAATGGGATAATCCGGTAAACCTGGGACCCGAGATCAATACGCAATACGATGAAGGCGGAATCTGTATCACCCCCGACGGGAAAACGCTTTTCTTCTGCTCCGAAGGACACAACTCTATGGGTGGCTACGATATCTTCAAAACAACATTTGTGAACGGCAAATGGACCACACCGGTAAACCTTGGCTACCCAATCAATAGCGTAAACAATGAAACCAGTATTTGTCTTTCGGTGGACGGCAATACAGGATATATCTCCAGCAATCGCCCCGGCGGAATGGGTGAACGTGATATATACAAAGTTGATCTCAGCAATTACGACTTATTTGCCGGCATGAAGAAAGGGGAGGTGAGTCTTGCCGTTGGGCCCTCTATCGTAAAAGGAACCGTATTTACCGGTGAGTCAGGCAATCCACTCCAGGCTGAACTGGTTATTTACGATGAATCAGGAGCTGAAGCAGGACGTACCACTTCCAGCGAAGACGGAAACTATTTCATCACTCTGGAAGGCGATCATACCTACGAAGTAAAGATTGATGTGAAGGGATGTAAATCCATCGATGAGAAATTCAAACTTGAAAAGGGGAAGAAAGAAACCTTTACACTAGTGAAACACTTTTTGCTGTATAAGAAGTAACCTGGTATTGACTAACGAATTTAAACAGAGCCGAGAGGCTCTGTTTTTGTTTACTCACCCCTTGCCCGACTTTGTCGTTCTTCCCCCTCTCTACGAAAGTAGAGAGAGGGCCAGGGGGTGAGTCAAATAATTTTGTAGTTCTTATACTCCCCGATCTTCCATCCGAATTGTTTCTGGATAAAATAAAGCAGGCGTGCTTTGAGGGATCCGAATTTTTTGCTGGATGGATCAAAACTGAACTCCCAGTTTTTTTGTCGTATACGTTTCTTCATCACATCGGGATGTGTACCGCTGAAATGCTGAAGTGAATCGATCTGTGAATAATCGAAAGCATCTGTTTTGGGAATATTCTTTTCCATCCAGGAATCGTCATGCCACATTTTATGAAAACTTTCCTGTTTGGCTTGTTGCAACTGGGGTGGTTTTACCCAGCCATAATGAAAAACAGCAGCGGGAATGGGTTTCACATTCAGCTTGTGTCCCTCTTTTCTAAAGCCCTGTGCATCTTTGTAAGAGGTTATTCCAATCCGGTTGCGTATGATCCTTATTTCTTTGGAGTACCATCTTCTGGAGTCGCCTATGTAATCATAAGAACCATAAAAGTGGACATAGTTAAACAAGAGTCCTTCCACTTCGGGGTGATCGTTCCAACGGAACATGGCATCCAGAATATCTGCATGATCATTTTCATGAATCACTTCATCACCCTGGATATAAAAACACCAGTCGCTGTCGGGTGAGCAGGCTTGCAGGGCTTTGTTGGTTTCATCGGCCAGCACATGTCCCCCTTCTCTCAAAGAGTCATTCCAAACCGTTTCAATAATTTTTATTTTTTCGGAATCAATGGAACGGATCAGGTTCAGGGTATCATCTTCCGATTTGCCCACGGCAACCACAACTTCATCACAGATAGGAAGGATAGAGCGTATGGCTTCTACAATGGGGTAATCGTATTTAATGGCATTACGTACGATGGTGAAGCCGGAAACTTTCATGTTGACGATTGCTCAGGAAATGCCCGTATAATTTTCCGGACTAATATTCTTCAGTTCTTTCTTGATGCTATCGGATACAGTCAAGGTATCTATAAAGCGGTGCAGACTTTCTTTGTTAATCTTTTCGTTGGTTCTGGTCAGCTCTTTCAATGCTTCATAAGGTTTGGGATAACCTTCTCTTCTCAAAATGGTTTGTATGGCTTCTGCCACTACGACCCAGTTTTGTTCCAGATCACGGCTGATGGATTCCTTGTTGAGAAGCAATTTGTCAATCCCTTTGATAAGTGATTTAACGGCAATGAGTGTATGTGCAACCGGAACACCCAGGTTACGAAGTACGGTTGAGTCGGTCAGATCGCGTTGCAGTCTTGATATCGGTAGCTTGGCCGAGAGGTGTTCAAAAACGGCATTGGCGAGTCCGAGGTTTCCTTCTGAATTTTCAAAATCAATCGGATTCACTTTATGCGGCATAGCCGATGATCCGATTTCTCCTTCTTTGATCCGCTGTTTGAAATAATTCATGGAGATATAGGTCCAGAAATCTCTGTTCAGATCAATGAGGATGGTATTGATTCGTTTCATCCCGTCGCAGAAGGCGGCAAGGTTGTCGTAATGTTCTATCTGAGTGGTACGTTGTGAGCGGTGCAGCCCCAGGGTTTTGTTTACGAAGTTGTTTGAAAACCGGACCCAGTCGATAGATGGATAGGCTACATGATGTGCATTCAGGTTGCCGGTGGCACCTCCGAATTTGGCAGAGAAAGGAATGCTCAGGAGGAGGCTCAGTTGTTGTTCCAGTCGTTCGGTAAACACCAGAATTTCTTTTCCAAGCCGGGTGGGTGAGGCAGGTTGCCCATGGGTATAAGCCAGCATGGGGATATCCTTCCACTCGGCTGCCAGGGTATTCAGTCGTTTAAGCAGATCGCGGTAAAGGGGTTCTATTTCATTTTTAAAAGCATCGCGCAGAAGCAGGGGAGTGGCAGTGTTATTGATATCCTGAGAGGTCAGGCCAAAATGCACAAACTCTTTTTTTTCTCCTGTTTTTAATGCGTCAAATTGTTCTTTGATAAAATATTCCACGGCTTTTACATCGTGGTTGGTTACTTTTTCAATGTGTTTAATGGCAGCAGCATCTTCGAGACTGAATTTGCGATAAATATCGCGCATGGGTTCGTACATGCTTTTATCAAGTCCGGATAATTGCGGCAGTGGGAGTTCGCACAAAGCGATAAAATATTCTATTTCAACCAGGGTGCGGTAACGGATCAGGGCTGCTTCTGAAAAATAGTCAGAGAGGTTCTTGGTAAGCCCCCGGTAACGGCCGTCGATAGGTGATATAGCAGTAAGGGAGTTGAATTCCATTGTTCTAATTTAATAAAAAAGCGCATACGTCTAATGCCTCCCGCCTCCCGCCTCCTGCACCTGCCTCCTGCCTACTTCTTCTTTTTCCCCTGTTGGTTCTGTATCAGCGCCTGTCTGTCTTTTGCTGCTTTTTCAAGGCGTTGCTGCCAGGAAGATGCTTTTTGCGGTTTGAGTTTGTTTTCCTGTATTTTTTTGTGGATGGCATCTTCATCTACAAATTTACGCATGAGCCAGGTCTGACCGAAGGTGATCATGTTAGCCAGGAAATAATAGTAACTAAGTCCGGAAGAGTAGTTGTTCATGAATACAAGGAACATAATAGGCATGAGGTACATCATCCATTTCATACCCGGAAGTTGATCGGTTTGTCCCATTAGCTGACTGTTGGACCAGGTATACAAAATGGTGGAGCCGGTCATGAGCAGGGCAAAAAGACTGATGTGATCACCATAAGCCGGAATACGGAACGGAAGGTGCAGAATAGAATCATAGGTACTTAAATCGCTGGCCCAAAGAAAACCATGCTGGCGTAATTCGATGGCGGCAGGGAAGAAGTTGACCAAGGCGATCAGGATCGGCATCTGAAGCAATACGGGGATACATCCGGCCATGGGATTAATACCTGCTTTTTTGTACAGGGCCATGGTGGCCTGTTGTTTTTTAAGCGGATCGCCATCTTTGAATTTGGCAGTGATTTCATCCACCTCGGGTTTGATAACCCTCATCTTTGCCGATGACATATAGGTTTTATAGGCAATCGGGAATATCACAATCTTGATGATGATGGTAAGGATCAGGATAATGATACCATAGCTCATATTGAAACCATCCAGGAAGTTAAAGATGGGAATCACCAACCATTTGTTTACATAACGGAACAGGCTCCATCCGAGCGGAATCTGACGTTCCAGATCGAGGTTATAGCTCCGCAGGGTTTTGTAATGATTGGGTCCGAAATAAAAGCGCATGGCAAACGATTCGGAAGGCTTATGTCCGAAAGGCAGGGACAGACTCGCAGAAAATGTTTTTACATGTTCCGAATCAAGCGGATTGCTGTGTACTTCTATGCTGGGTTTGGTACGGCCCCAGTTATTATCGGCAATGAGGACAGAGGTGAAGAAAAGTTGTTTAAAGGCTATCCATTTGAGGTTGCTACCATCCAGTGTTTTGCTTTCATTTTTTGATTCACTCAGGTAGCTGACATCCTCATCCGGAAACTTATAGTATACCGTTGATTTATTCCGCTGACTGTTGATATCGGTTTCCTGTGAAGGACTGCGCATGGACCATTTCATATCCAGATCCTGCATGGTAGGAGCAATTACATCCTGCATATTCACCATGTTGATTTTGCAACCCATCATATGATCATTCCCCTTCAGGGAATAAACATATTCAATGTATTTGCCTTCGCCGGCGCTCAAACGCATGCTCAGAGAGTTGGACTCTTCTCCTTTTACCTGAAATCCTGCTCCGGAAGGGGCAAAATAAAGGCTATCGGTACTAAAGGCTTTGTTGGTATTGTCAAAAAGCTGGATGCCGAAAGAGGAAGAATCTTCAGTAAACAGTTTAACCAATGGGCCATCGGCTTTTTTGGCGTGATAATCTTTCAGTTCCACAGAAACCGGGCGACCACCTATCGTGCTGATTTTGACCTTGTAAAAGTCATTTTCAAGGATTAAATAAGACTTTTGCTTGTGTGCAGAAGCAGCAAAAGGACCGTATTGTTTGGTTTGGAGTACCGCTTTTACCGAATCATTGATAATATGCGTCGTATCATGATGGCTGGTATCGGCCAATGCTTTCTGTTTCAGCATGGCATCTCGTGCTTTGGTCTCGGCACGGGCTTCGGCTTGCTGGATTGAGTCGCGATAACGCTCTTTTGCGGCTATCTCCTGCTTGGAAGGGCCGGTAAAAAACTGAAAACCTATAAATATGAGGCCGATAAGCAGGAGGCCGATGAGTGATTTCTTGTCCATTCAGGATGTTTAATTCGAAAAAGTGTGCAAAGATAACATTTTACTAAATTTGCAGCCCTATTAAATATATGAGCTTTCAAGACGAAATAAAGAAACGCAGAACATTTGCCATCATCTCTCACCCGGATGCCGGTAAAACCACCCTTACCGAGAAATTCCTGCTGTTTGGCGGGGCTATCCAGGTGGCGGGTGCTGTTAAAAGCAATAAAATCCGCAAAACAGCCACTTCCGATTTCATGGAAATCGAGAAACAAAGAGGTATTTCGGTGGCTACCTCGGTCATGGCCTTCGACTATCACGGGATGAAGATCAACCTGCTGGATACTCCCGGTCACAAAGACTTTGCTGAAGATACCTACCGAACGCTGACCGCCGTGGACAGTGTAATTCTGGTAGTGGATGCCGTGAAAGGTGTGGAAGAACAGACTGAGAAGCTGATGAGTGTTTGCCGTATGCGCAACACCCCGGTAATTGTGTTTGTAAATAAGATGGACCGGGAAGGGGGCAGCCCGTTCGATCTGCTGGATGAGCTGGAAAAGAAACTGAACATACGTGTACGTCCGCTTAGCTGGCCTATCAGCAACGGAGCCCGGTTTAAAGGTGTATACAATATATATGAGCAAAACCTGCAACTCTTCAAAGCCAATAAAACGGAAATAGAAGATGTAAAGGTAGAGATCAGCGATCTGAACAGCGAGGTGCTGGATCAGCAGATTGGCGATTTTGCTCAGCAGCTTCGCGAAGACCTGGAACTGATCAATGGTGTATACGATCCGTTTACCAATGAGAAATATCTGGAAGGATCTGTAGCCCCTGTTTTCTTTGGCAGTGCACTGAATAATTTCGGGGTAAAGGAATTGCTGGATTGTTTTGTGCAGATTTCTCCTTCACCTCGTGGAAGAATGAGCGATACCCGTATGGTAGAACCTACCGAAGAAAAACTAAGCGGGTTTGTTTTTAAAATACATGCCAACCTCGATCCACGTCACCGCGACAGGATTGCTTTCTTTCGGATTGTAAGCGGACGTTTTGAACGGAATAAATTTTACCATCATGTAAGGCTGGACAAAGATTTTCGTTTTGCCAACCCGGTTAACTTCATGGCTCAGGATAAAAATCTGATTGACGAAGCCTATCCCGGCGATGTGGTAGGATTGTATGATACCGGTAATTTTAAAATCGGAGATACACTTACCGAAGGCGAGACATTTATGTATAAAGGTATTCCGAGCTTCTCTCCGGAAATATTCAAGGAACTGGTTAACACAGATCCTATGAAAACAAAGCAGCTGGAAAAAGGAATACAGCAGCTCACCGACGAAGGCGTGGCACAGCTTTTTGTACAGCAACCCGGAAACAAAAAGATTATCGGTACGGTAGGGGAGCTTCAGTTTGAAGTGATTCAATATCGCTTGCTGCAGGAGTATGGTGCATCCTGCCGTTTTGCAGCCTTGCCGCTTCACAAAGCTTGCTGGATGACGTATAGTGATCAGAAAGCATTTGATGATTTCACCCGCTTCCGTTCACAACGGGTGGCTTTTGATAAAGATGAAAATCCTGTTTACCTCAGCGAAACAGCCTGGGCCCTTAACAATGCCATTGAAAATAATCCCGGCATTGAGTTCCATTTTACTTCGGAGTTTAAGTTGAATTAGTGAATTAATCAGAAGATTGTAATTCTGATTTTTCCTCCCCCTGACCCTCTCCAAAGGGGGACAATAATCCCTTTCCCCCTTTGGAGGGGGCTAGGGGGAGGACAGAAGTTTTTTTTCTCAACTAAAATAAATCCCCACCTCTTTCCCCTCCGTTACCTTCCCAATTTTAAATGCAGGACATTTATGGGTATTCATCAGGGCAAGAAAATCATTTTCCATTTTAGGATTTACGGCAATCAATAATCCTCCACTTGTTTGCGGATCGCAAAGCAACATAAAGTCATTGCCATCCATTCCCTTTACAGAAGAGGCATAAGTGGAATAGTTGCGGGTGGTATTATCCGGATAAATGAATTGATTCGTATATACATCCAATCCTTCAATACGGGGTATGGCAGCCAGGCTTATTTCGGCAGAATGATTCTTACCCGTCATTTCAAGCAGGTGACCTATTAAGGCAAAACCTGTCACGTCGGTCATCGCTGTTACAGCTTGCAACGGCCCCAGCTTTTCACCGATTGAATTAAGGCTACACATCACATCGATGAGTTTTATATAATCATCAGGTGTTAACAGACCTCTCTTCAATGCAGTACTCATGACCCCTGTTCCAAGCGGTTTGGTCAGGTAGAGGATATCGCCTGCTGTGGCCGTATCATTCCGTTTTATGTGCTGATGTTTAATGGTGCCTGTTACCGCCAGTCCAAAAATAGGTTCGGCGCTGCTTATACTATGTCCTCCGGCCAGGGGGATGCCGGCTTTCTTACAAATCTCCCGGGCCCCGTTCAATACTTCACGTGCTACTTCCGGCGCTATCAACTCCACAGGCCATCCCAGTATGGCCACAGCCATAATAGGTTTGCCACCCATTGCATAAATGTCGCTGATGGCATTGGTGGCGGCTACGCGACCGAAGTCAAAAGCATCATCTACAATGGGCATAAAAAAATCGGTGGTGCTTATAATCGCATTCCCGTCTCCTACATCATATACGGCTGCATCATCACGGGTTCCATATCCTACCAGGAGCTTTGGGTCATTCTCTGTGTCTGCATGCTTTAGTATTTGCTCCAAAACAGCCGGAGCAATTTTACAACCACAGCCTCCGCCTTTTGTAAACTGGGTTAGTCTTATCTTCTGATTCTGTTCCATGTATCAGGATGATGTTTTCATTTGTTCCAATATGAGGGATGCGGCTTCCTGGGGATTGTCCTTATCAAGGAGTATGCGTTGGCAGGAAGCGATGTCTTCTTTGTGGTGGGTATAGGCTTTGTCGTAATAGGTCAGGGTAATTTCAGCTACTGTTTTCAGATCCCCGGCTTTCAATGCGTCCTGACATTGACGGGTAGCCAGACCGCCGAGTCTTTTCTGAATGCGGAGCACGGATGCTTCCAGATCGGTGGTGCTAAAACACCCATATTCCTTCAGCAGCCTTTCTACCCTTGCTTCTTTTGGCAATGCTATCCGGAACATCATGGCTTGTTTCATCTGTTGCCAGAAATCCGGAGGGATAAATACCCGGCCTATGCTTTTCGATTCATCTTCTACCCAAATTCTCCTGTTAGTATCCATACCACGGAGTTCGGTATACAATATATTCTCAAATTCCTCCACTCCGGGTTGGGGTTGCTGACCCAATGCTCCGAATGCGGAACCTTTATGATGTGCTAATGCTTCCAAATCAATTACCTGTTCCCCTCTTTCTTTAAGCGAGGCCAGAATTTCTGTCTTTCCGCTTCCTGTTTCACCACCCAGCACTATTAAGGTATAAGGAGATGCGAAACTCTTGAGCACATGGCGGCGGTATGCCTTATATCCTTGCTTAAGTGTGATGGCTTGCAGACCGGAGGTATTTAACAGCCAGGCAAAACTGCCGCTACGCATTCCACCCCTCCAGCAATGAACCAGTACTTTCCCGTTTTTGCTGATCGCTTTCGCTTCCCTTACAAAGGATGCCATCTTGGGTCCTACAATTTCCAACCCCAGCAGCACCGCTTCCTCTTTTCCAACCTGCTTATATTTTGTTCCTACCAGGGCGCGCTCCTCATTATTGAACAAGGGAATATTATGTGCACCGGGAATATGTCCCCGGAGAAATTCACCGGGAGAACGGACATCAATCACAGGAATTTCTGCTGAAGCCTGAAGAAAATCCTGAATGGCGAGGGAAAGAGACATGCACAAATTTACGAATCACGGGGAATAAGTCCTTGTTCCTTTTCAAAACCGAAAACACACTACCTGCTTTGCTCATAGCGATTTTTGAGGCGCTCATCTCCGCCTTATTAACATTTATCTGTTTGTAATTACAAGATTAACACTATCGAAACATACTCGATTTCAAATAGTTTTGCTTAAACAGTATGTATTTACAGGCATTCCAGGGCATCGCGAGCCTCGTCTCTGTAAACACAACTGAGCCATCAAAGTTTTGCAAATGCAAAAAAAGAACTCCCTCTTACTCCTTATAGGCCTATTTATAGGCTTTAGGCTCTTTGCCGGTGGCCCGGACTCTACCAAAACCTCTTCTTCTCCCAAAAAAATCGAACTTCCATCTGTTGGCTTAGGAGCTGGTGTAATGAGTTATTTCGGAAATGTAGGTGCGGCGAAAAGCTCTGGTGTAGGCAGCTTTACCGATATACGACC
>JABDCB010000018.1 GCA_013288325.1 Bacteroidota bacterium | reverse complement strand
ATCGGAAGCAGAGCTAAAAACCCAACAGGAAGAATTACAGCAGACCAACGAGGAGCTGGAAGAAAAAGCCAATCTGCTGGAAGAGCAGAAAGAGAAGCTGGAAAATGCCAAAATGGATATTGAAACAAAGGCCAGAGAGCTGGAAGTTACGAGCAAATACAAATCGGAATTCCTGGCTAATATGTCGCACGAGCTTCGTACGCCCCTTAACAGCATCCTCATCTTATCTCAACTGCTGGCGGAAAATAAAACGAAAACACTCGGAGGTAAAGAAGTGGAGTTCTCCAAAAATATTTACAGCTCCGGTACCGATCTGCTGAACCTGATCAATGAAATTCTGGATCTTTCCAAAGTAGAGTCCGGCAAGATGGAACTGGATATTGCAGAAGTAAATGTGAGAGAAATCAATTCGGATGTGGATTCCATGTTTACCGAACTGGCAAAAAGCAGGGCCATCGATTTCAGCGTATCGGTGGATGAAGGGGAAGTAAAATCCTTTATAACCGATAAACAGCGTCTGGAACAAATTCTGCGGAACTTATTATCCAATGCATTCAAATTTACCGGTAAGGGAGGAAAAGTAACGCTGTCTATTAAGGAGGCACAACATGATATCACATTCCGGAACAGGAAGCTGCAACAGGCACCAGCCATTGCCCGTTTTGATGTAAGCGATACCGGTATCGGAATATCGCCCGATAAACAGGGAGTCATATTCGAAGCATTTCAGCAAGCCGACGGTTCAACCAAACGAAAATACGGAGGCACCGGACTCGGACTTTCTATCAGCCGAGAGCTGGCCAATGCGTTGGGTGGCGAGATTCATCTGCACAGTGAAGAAGGAAAAGGAAGCACTTTTACCCTGTTCCTCCCGTTTAAATACGATGCATCCATCATGGGTCCGGTAGAGCGAAAAGTGGAGATCAGGGAAAGAAGAAAGGTCCCACCTCCGCATGTCAGAAGCCTCGAAACGGATTCGGATGCTATGGTCAATGACCATGTAAACGACGACCGTCATACTATAAACGAAAACGATAAGATTATCCTGATCATGGAAGATGATCTGGAGTTCTCCAAAATCATGCTTGATTTTGTAAGAGAACGGAATTATAAAGGCATTGTGGCCGGCCAGGGAAATATAGGTCTCAGCTTTGCACGATTCTACAACCCGGATGCAATCATTCTGGATATGAAGCTGCCGGTGATGGATGGAACAGAGGTGCTCAAACACCTGAAAAATGACCCGAGCCTGAGGCATATCCCTGTTCAGATTATTTCCGGATATGATAAACGAAGAGAGGGATTGGAGCTCGGCGCATTTGACTTTATCCGCAAACCGATCTCCAAAACGGATTTGCAGCATACATTCGATAAGATCGAAGACTTTATCAATAAGAAACTAAAGAAGCTGCTCATTGTAGAAGACAATGAAACACAGAATAAAGCCATCAAGGAACTGATCGGTAACGGAGATGTCAAAACATTCTCGGCCTATTCGGGTTCGGAAGCCTTTGATATGCTGCGCAACGGCAATTTTGATTGTGTAATCGTTGATCTTGGATTGCCGGATATGACCGGCTTCGATTTGCTGGAAAAGATTAAATCGGACGAAGGCCTCAAAAAGATTCCTATTGTAGTATATACCGGTAAGGATCTGACAAAGGAAGAGAATACTCATCTGATGAAGTTTGCAAATACGGTAGTGCTCAAAACAGCCGATTCTCAGGAACGTCTGCTGGACGAAACCATGCTCTTCCTGCACAGGGTGGAGTCGCGCTTGCCAAAAGAAAAGCAAAATATCATTCGTAAGCTGCATAAAACGGATGAGGTGCTGAAGAATAAAAAAGTGCTGGTGGTGGATGATGACATCCGCAATATTTACTCCCTCACCAATGCGCTTGAAGAGGAAGGCATGAAATGCATAACAGCCGAAAACGGGGTTGCGGCATTGAAGTTGATAAAGGAAAACAAAGGCATTGAAATTATATTAATGGATATCATGATGCCCGAAATGGATGGATATGAAGCCACCAGGGCAATCCGTAACCTTCCAAACTTTGCCAAAATACCGATCATTGCCCTTACGGCAAAGGCAATGAAAGGAGACAGGGAAAAATGTCTGCATGCTGGTATGTCAGACTATGTGGCCAAACCGGTAAATATTGAACAATTGCTTTCCCTCATGCGGGTGTGGCTATATAGCTAACAATATGGAGAACCTGAAGGGTAAGACCATTTTACTGGTGGATGATGAAGAGCGAAACACCTTTGCACTCAAAAATTACCTGGAAACATTCGGGATTGAGATGATTGTGGCTGAAAACGGAGAGCTGGCCATGAGTTTATTGCAAAGCGGAGCCGATGCAGACATGATACTGCTGGATATGATGATGCCTGTAATGGATGGATACGAAGTGCTGGATGCTTTAAAAAGTGATGCCATACTCAAAAGCATTCCGGTAATAGCTGTAACAGCCCGAGCCATGAAAGGGGATAAGGAGAAATGCATGGAACACGGAGCCTGGGATTATGTTTCCAAACCGATTGACCTCCACGACCTCATGAATAAAATAAACGATTTGATAGGCTGATATGAATATTGAACAAGGAGATGTGAAGGCACTGCTGGAATCGATTCGTTTCCGCTATGGATATGATTTTACCGATTATGCCGAGGCATCGGTGCGCAGAAGGATCATCTATTTTATGACAGCCCGTAAAATTGAGCGTCTGGATGAGCTGGCAAACCTTATTTTGCAAAACGAGAAACTATTTGAAGAATTTATCCGGGTGATTTCTGTTACGGTAACAGAGATGTTTCGCGATCCCTCTTTTTATCGCAGCCTGCGCGAAAATGTAATGAAACGTCTGGCTACCTATCCGTTTATTAAAATATGGATGGCAGGTTGTGCCACAGGTGAAGAAGTATACTCGATAGCTATCCTCCTAAAAGAAGAAGGATTGCTGAACCGTTCGGTGATTTATGCTACGGATATCAATCAAAACTCGCTGCAGATAGCCAAAGAGGGAGTGTATCCGGTAGAAAACATGAAGCAGCATACAACGAATTACCAAAAGTCGGGAGGAATGGAATCGTTTTCCGATTATTACATAGCCAAGTATGATTCGGTAATGTTTGATAAATCGCTTAAACAAAACATTGTTTTTTCTCCCCATAACCTGGCGGTGGATAAATCATTCAATGAATTTCAGCTCATCATCTGCCGCAATGTGATGATCTATTTTAACCAGCATCTTCAAAACAAAGTTATACACCTGTTTTATGAAAGCTTATGCCCATTTGGCTATCTGGGCTTGGGAAATAAGGAGTCGCTTTTGTTTTCCGAAAGAAGAAGAGAATTTGAAGAGGTGGATAAGAAAGAAAAGATATTCATGAAAATAAGCTGAAGAGAACGGACCGTATGAGATACGAGGTGATAGTGATAGGTGCTTCTGCTGGGGGACTGACAGCCATCGGTTACCTGCTTGAACATTTGCCTGCCGATTTTACAATCCCGATTATTGTGGTGCAGCATAGATCAAAAGATCCGAAAGATTTGCTGGAAGAACTGCTGCAAAGCAAAAGCAAAATAAAAGTAAAGCAGGCTGATGAAAAAGAAAAGATACAACCAGGCGTAGTTTATATAGCACCTCCCGATTATCATCTGCTGATAGAGCGCGACCGTACCTTTTCACTTACATCCGACGAGCCCGTTCGTTTTAGCCGGCCCTCTATCGATGTCTTGTTTGAATCGGCAGCGGAGGTGTACAGAAACAAATCTGTGGGCATTATTCTAACCGGAGCCAATAACGATGGAGTTGCAGGACTGGCTGCCATAATCAGGGAAGATGGAATAGCCATCGTACAGAATCCGGAAGAGGCAGAAATTCAGGTTATGCCACTGGCCTCCCTGGCAGCCAACAAAATTCATCACATTTTTACATTGGACCAGCTCAGGGCTTTTTTAGTGAAACTAAACAAGAGTAGTAATGGTTAAGAAGGACAAGGCAACGATATTGATCGTAGATGATAAACCGGCTAATCTGATGGCCCTTGAAACGCTGTTGGAAACGCCCGACCGTGTTTTAATAAACGCCAATAACGGAAAAGACGCCCTTAAGATTACGCTCAACAGAGATATAGACCTCATTATTCTGGATGTACAGATGCCGGATATGGATGGCTTTGAAGTGGCACAGATTCTGAAATCTAATAACAGAACCAAAGATATCCCCATCATTTTTGCTTCGGCTGAACGTACAGAACGGAGGTTTATGATGAAAGGATATGAAGAGGGTGGGATGGATTATCTTTTCAAACCCCTGGATCCGGAAGTAGCCAAAGCCAAAGTAGCTGTGCTTTTGCAGCTGCAACTCCAGAAAAAGGAATTGCAGGAAAAGAATAATTCGCTGGAGAAGTCTGCATTGCTGATTAATAACTCGGCAGATATCATCGGAATCATTGATGCCAAAACGTTTAAAATTGAAGAAATCAACGAAGCATTTTCTGCCATTCTGGGTTATAGCCTTTCCGAGGCAAAGGAAACATCGCTGGTATTTTTTCTCAGCGATGAAGACAGGAGAATGGTGCAGCAGCTGAAAAAGAAAGAAAAGGAGCGTCTGTCATTTGAAACACGGATCTATTGCAAAGACAGGAGTATTAAATGGCTTCAATGGAATGTGGTGGTTAAATATGAGAAATGGTTTGTAAATGCCAGGGATATTACCGAAATCAAAGAGGTAGAGAAAATCAGGAACTACCTGGCAACCGTTGTAAAGCAATCAGGCGATGCTATTTATATACATGATACGGAAGGGAAGATTATGTCATGGAACGAAGGAGCTAAGGATATTTACGGATATCTGGAAAAGGAGGCGATCAAAATGAATGTGGGAAATATCATCCCCGAATTTGATCAGACTCAGTCAGAAGAACTCCGGAGGCGTTTGTTTGCAGGAGAAAAGTTACAGGATGTGGAAGCCAAACGTATTACCAAACACGGTAAACTGATTGATGTCTTGTTTTCTGCTGCTACCATCCTGGATGCTGCCAGCGAGAAAAGCGTGATTTCGATTACCGAACGGGATATTACGGGACAGAAAATTGCAGACGAAAAGATTAAGCAGCTTAACTGCGATTTGCAAGACAATGTTGTCAAGTTACAATCCGTTAATAAAGAGCTGGAGTCATTTTCATATTCTGTATCACACGATTTAAGAGCACCGCTGCGGGCTATTAACGGTTATACTAAAATAATAGAAGAAGATTATGGTGCATCACTGGATGAAGAGGCCAGGCGTTTATTTGCCGGAATAAAAAGCAACTCCGACCGGATGAATATCCTCATTGAAGACCTGCTTAAGCTATCCCGTCTTGGAAAAAAGGCATTGGAAAAGTCGGAAATAAATATGAACGAAATGGTAGAAAGGGTGCTTGCCGAAATCAGCCGGTCGGCAGGGCATAAAGCCTCTGTCATTTCCCATCCCCTGGCACCGGGATTTGGAGATCCTTCATTGCTTAATCAGGTATGGACCAATCTGCTCTCGAATGCCATTAAATACTCATCCAGGAAAGAACGACCGGAAATAGAAATAGGATGTACTCAGAAGGAGGAGGGAGTCATCTATTATGTAAAAGATAATGGAGCAGGGTTTAGTATGGATTATGCAGAAAAGCTATTCAATGTGTTTCAACGTTTGCACAGCTCCAACGATTTTGAAGGCACCGGTGTGGGGCTGGCGATCGTACATAGGATCATCAGCAAACACGGAGGCCGTATCTGGGCCGAGGCAAAAGTGAATGAAGGTGCTGTTTTTTATTTTACCATTCCAGGTCTGTAATCCTTACAAAAGACTGTTATATATCCCGATGGCCTTTCCCTCAAAATGGGAATCATGTAACAATTTCGATTAATATGTAAGACTTTGATTTCGATACCGCCTAACTTTGTATTTCTGTCAGTAGGGTAATGTATCCCTGCATTAACCGCAGAGACAGGAGTATGAAAAAGAGTCACGGGAAGTTTAAAAAAGCAATTGCTATTACCTTAGGCATTCTTGTCTCCCTTGTGGTGTTGGTATTCCTGCTCCTTTCGCCTATCGTCAAATATCTGATCGAGAAGTATGATGTGAAGTATACCGGAAGGGAAATAACACTCAGCTATGCCTATGTAAATCCTTTTACCGGATATATTTATCTCCACAACCTACGCATACGGGAAGCTGGAAGCGACAGCACGTTTATTACCGCAGAAGGATTGGGCGCCCATATTAACCTGAGGAAAATGTTTTCGGGGGTTTACGAAATAAGTGACATTGACCTGACAAAACCCAGCAGTGCCATTATACAAACGGGAAACGTCCTGAATCTGGATGATCTGATCACGCGATTTACGGCTAAAACGCCCGGAAAGAAAGGCCCTCCTCTGCAACTAAGCCTCCTGAAAATACATATCAACGATGGGATACTCTATTACAGGGATAATCTGATTCCTATTAACTATTCAGTGGTCCATCTCAACATAGAGAGCCCGGGGTATAAATGGAACTCGGATACAATAGCCGCTGTTGTATCGCTCGCATCGGGAAATGGAAAGGGAACTATCAAAGGAAACATAGCCATCAATATCGCCACGTTGGATTATAAACTGGATGCCGTGATTGATAAGCTGGAGTTGAAATTCCTGGAACAGTATTTTAAAGTGATGTCCAACTATGGCAACTTCAGGGCCAGCCTGGATGCCACATTAAATACCACGGGAAATTTTACGGATGCCGAGGCCATCATGGCAAAAGGTTTGGTAAGTATCAACGACTTCCATTTTGGAGAGACTCCAAACAAGGATTTTGCCTCGTTTGAGAATTTTACCTTGAGCGTGCTTGCACTGAACCCAGGAAAGAAAGTATATAACCTGGATTCGGTTTCGTTGAGCCGCCCTTATTTTAAATACGAAGAATATGACTACAAGGATAATGTGGAACGGATGTTTGACAAAAAGAACGGTACGGCAGTAATCGCAGGCAAAAGCACTCAGTTCAACCTGCTGGTTGAAATAGGTAATTACATAGCGGCGCTTGCCAAAAACTTCTTTCACAGTAATTATAAAGTTAATTCTCTGGCTATCCGGAACGGGAATTTGATTTTTAACGACTACGCCCACAGCGAGAAATTCTCTATAGCCGCCAATCCGATTTTTATAACCGCTGATTCTGTCAGTAAAAATAAAACACGCGTGAAGGTCTATTGCCACACCGGATTTAAGCCGTATGGTGGAGGGGTTATTAATTTGAGTATTAATCCCAAAGACAGCTCCGATTTTGACCTGTTCTACAGTTTTGACAAAGTGCCTATTACTTTGTTTAACCCCTATTTGATTTCGTATACTTCTTTCCCGCTCGATCGAGGGACACTTGAATTTAGCGGCGCCTGGAAGGTCAGAAGTGGAATAATAGAAAGTACGAATCATATACTTGTCATTGACCCCCGGATCAGCAGAAGAATCAAAAACAAAGACAGCAAATGGCTGCCGTTGCGATTTGCCATGTTTTTTGTACGGGAAGCCGGTAATGTAACCGATTATCAGATCCCTATTTCAGGTAATCTGAACAAACCCAATGTGCACTGGCGGGATGTGATCCTGGATGCTCTGCGAAACGCGGTTGTGAAGCCCATCACAACTGTTTACAGAACAAAAGTAAAAGATACGGAAGGCGAAATAGAAGAGCATGAAACGTTGAAGTGGGAAGGACGTCAGCGGTTTTTATACCGGCGTCAGGAGAAATTCTTAAATGCTGTTGCCGACATGATGGTGAATACCCCCACCTTATCGATATCTGTTTATCCCCGCATATATACGGATAAAGAAAAGGAATACATCCTTTTATTTGAAGCAAAGAAACGGTATTATATGTCGGCCGTGTTGAACAACAACAAGAAGTTGAGTGAAAGAGATTCCCTGGAGGTGGAGAGCATGTCGATCAAGGATACCTTGTTTGTGAAATATCTGAACAAGAAGACGGGATCGGGATTGTTATACACCGTTCAGGATAAATGTACTGCTATATTGGGGGCGGGCTTTATCAATGCAAAGTGCAGTCAATTGGACAAGGCAAGAAGAGAAGCATTCCTTGCCTGTTTCAAAGAGAAAGGGGTCAGCAATAGGGTGAAAATATTCGAAACGGAGAACCGTGTTCCATACAATGGCTTCTCCTTTTACAGCATGCAGTATCGCGGAGATGTGCCTCCTTCCTTAAAGGAGGCTTATGATCGCATGAAGGAATTCGATGACGAATCTCCCCGGGAGAAATACAAAAAAGAGCGTTTAAGGGATCGTATTAAATTAAACTGACGGGCATCCTTACTTTTTGGAGGGGTGTGATACCAGCCACTCATTATATTTAGCTTCCAGAAACTTTTCGCCTGTACTCATGTATTCAGGAGAGCTTACCGTGAAATGATCACCGGGATAGTATTGGAAAATAAATCCCGAATTCAGCTTTTTCATCTCCCCGTCGAAAAGATGCACGGCATAGTTGAGCAAAAAATTATCCTGATTGCCAACTGATATACGCACCTTACCTTGCAAGTCGTTTTTTAACTGATCCCAATTGCTCCTTACCAGCAAGGAGATATCATAATTTTTCCAGTGAGCCACTGTTGCCGGGTCTATCTCACCTGTCAGATCATTGCACAGGCTTGCAGGGTTTCCATCCGCGCTCCTCTGACTGAATACGGCATTAAATGAATGCATTTGCTCTCCCCGGTAAATAACATGCTCGGCTCCATAAATACTTTTCATGGTAGCCCAGGAAATAAAACCAGCTATCGTTGCCACATTCCTCAGAGAACTGTCGGAAGTATAAAACATATTCTTGTCGTTGTACAGATCCACTTTCTGAAAGCTTCGGAAATCTACCGGGTCGGGAGAGCTGGACCAGCACGCCGTAAAAACTTTAGGATATTGGGTCTGAAGCCACAATACAGTCCAGCCTCCACTGCTGTGTCCGCCCAAAAAACGGGCTTCGTTGCAACGATAGTTTTTTTCAATGAAGGGGATTAACTCCTGAGTAAGGGCATCTCCCACAGGGCCATTGTTATCACTATTGGCGTATACCGAATGGCCAAGCGGGCAATTGCCATCGAGGATAACGCGGATACATTCCGTTGTATCCAAAGGCTGGCTGAAATCGGTCTTTCCTGAAAAGGTGTGATAATCGCCCCCGAAACCACTTACCCGGTATAATACGGGATAGCGTCTTTGAGGCTGATCCTCATAACTTTTGGGCAGAATAACAGCAGCGTTGAGGCTGGTTGGTTTTTTGAAGAAAGAAGTGAGAAGGGCCGATGGCACAATCACCTCTTTGGCGTATTTGGTTTCGGTAAATGTTTTTTTAGGAGCTGACTCCGAGCAGGTAATTGTAAAGGTTTGTTTGAAGTCTTTGCTCAGGGTGCATTTAACAGAACTGTTGTACATATTGCCGGGGCTACGGCTGATAGCTCGTCCGCCTTCATTCTTGTCCCATACAGCCTGTACATAATATTCCCCGCGTTCCAGACCTGAGAGTGCAACGGGGTAGTATTGGGCGGCATCGGTAAACAGAATGGACTCTCCGGGTTTTATATTTTCTACAGATATGCTGCAGTAGGCGGAATGATCCAACCCCACTTCTCCGTCTTTTGGCTTTTTATTGTCCTTAGAGAGAAACAGAAACACCTTGCCGGTAAAAGGAACGCTAGAAGCTGCAGATGTAAAACTTACGCTGAAATTCTGAGCCTCTGTTGCTGCTGATAAAAGCAGAAACAAGAGAAGAGAGGACTTGACCCGATTGAACATCCTGTTGTTTTTATGGTTAGGCATATGAGAACAAATGCCGGATTCTTTTTTATACCCGCAAAAATGAAAACACGATGTTAAATTAGAAATAATAACCGTATCAGTCCAGTACTTCGCAGTGATACCCTTGCTCCATTAAGAATTGAACGATATTTCGGGTCTGAATATTGTGCCCTTCCACACGAAGAATTTTTTCGCAATCATCCAGATCAAAGTTTATTCTGTCGGAAGGGAAGTGTGAATGGAGCTGCTGAACAATCAGAAGCGCTTCCCCTTCTTTCTGGACATTTGTTTTGAACACCTCTACCATTGTTTTGTCAGTTGACAATCAGGCAGTCTTTAGTTTTTTGTGATAAAAAACATAAGACACAATACCCAGTGCAATGGGCAGAATCATGAATGCTTGTCCGGCCTGTAAACCATCTGTGGCAAGCTCGGAGTAGGTAGCGCCGATGAGATCAAAAAACAATCCGGCATAGGCCCATTCTTTTATGCGGGGAAATCCGGGAATGAGTATGGCGATGGACCCAAGCACTTTGGCAACGCCTATAAAAGGGATAAAATAGTTGGGGTAACCGAGATGATTCATAATGGTTACCGCATCAGGTACTTTCATGATGTCTGCAATGGCCGGGAGGCCCATAAGCGCTGCAAACAGGGCCGTAAAGATCCAATAAATGAGGTTGGTTTTTTTCATGCTATAGGGGTTGGTTAGGTGACTAGGTTGTGATAAGGATTATTTTTTGTGAGAGGATTGAATTGTTTTGTCAAATGTTAGCAACCAGTGATTTCCATACTTATCGATAAGATCGCCAAAAAGTGCCCCCCAGTATGTGGGTTCAATAGCCTGAATAGGATGCCCTCCTGCCGAAAGTTTTTCATAACATTTCATGATCTCTTTTTTGCTACTGCAATGCAAAGAAAGAGATATGGCATTGCCTGTTATTCTTCCAGCAGGAGGTACGATGTCTGTACCCATGAGCACCAGTGAATCTTTAACAAGCGTGGCATGGAGGATAGAGGCTTTCATCCGGGGAGGCATTTTTTCAGAAAGTGGAGATTTCCCAATGCTCTGAAGTGTTAACTTTCCTCCCAGACAATCTTTATAAAAGGTCATTGCTTCCCTGCAATTCCCTGTAAATGTCAGATATGGATGAATAACTGTCATGACTTTTTATTAGGCCTGCAATAATTTTTCGATGTCAAACTTGTTCATTTTCATAAAAGCCGCTATTACCCGTTGTGATTTTGCGGGATCGCTCATGAGTTTTGGCAGTACAGCTGGAACTACTTGCCAGGAAAGCCCGAACTTGTCGACCAGCCATCCGCACCGTCCTTCTTTTCCTCCTTCCGAAAGTTTGCTCCAGTAATAGTCTATCTCTTCCTGATTTTCGCAACTGATCGACAGGGAGAATGCTTCACTTAATTTATAGGTAGGTCCCCCGTTCAGGATCATGATCCGCAAGCCTTCTATTTCGAGGGTCGTAACCATTGGATTGGAACCAATGATTTTCGAATTCTTGAAAATGGAAGTATAATACGTGGCTGCATCAGCGGCCCCGCTGTTAAACCATAAAAATGGCGTTACTTTCTGAATATTCATAGATTGAGTGTTAATTGGTTAATTGGATTCGGTATATTTTGTGAAATTAATAAGCATAGACTTCTATCCTTAGTGATTATGATACAAAGATGGAGTATTGCACCCAATTAAAAGGTGTGTAAAAACGACATTAGAAGGGGTTGATTGCGACAAACCTTCTTTTTACATTTGTTTCATGAAAAATGTATCCATTCTTATTCCTGAAACAGCTGTGATAGAAGCTGTGGCAGACCCTCACTATATGTTTAAGGCTGTGAACCAGTTTCTGATGGCATCCGGTAAGGCTCCTCTTTTTCATGTGCAGTTTGTTGGAATGAAGAAAGAGATAAAGCTTGAAAACAGTCTTTATACCGTGCACATAGAAAAGTTGTTGAAAGAGGTGAAGAAAACGGATCTTATTGTGATACCTGCCATAAGCGGTGATATTAAGACAGCATTGAAATTGAACAAAGATGTAATTCCCTGGATTGTGGAGCAATATCAACGTGGAGCGGAAGTCGCGTCTTTATGTATAGGAGCATTTCTGCTTGCTGCAACAGGATTGCTCGATGGCAAAAAATGCTCCTCACATTGGAATGCAGCGAATGAGTTCAGATTGATGTTTCCGGCTGTTGAGTTTGTAGACGGAAGTATTATTACAGAAGAAAATGGTATTTATTCCAGCGGTGGCGCTAATTCTTATTGGAGTCTACTTCTGTATTTGGTGGAGAAATATACGGACCGGGATACGGCTATTCTGGCTTCCAAATTTTTTGCCGTGGATATAGACCGGGATAGTCAGGCCTCTTTTATGATGTTTAAAGGTCAAAAAGAACATAATGATCCCGAGATCTTAAAAGCTCAGGGATTTATTGAAGAAAGTTATCAGGAGAAAATAACTGTGGAAGAGCTGGCTGATAAATTCAGCATTGGAAGAAGGAGTTTTGAGCGCCGATTTAAAAAGGCTACCAATAATACTGTGGTTGAGTACATGCAAAGGGTAAAGATTGAAGCAGCCAAAAGAAGCTTTGAAACCAGCCTCAAAAATATTAACGAAGTGATGCTTGAAGTAGGCTATACGGATACAAAGGCATTCCGGACTATTTTCAAGAAAATAACAGGCCTCACCCCGATAGAATACAGGAATAAGTACCATAAACCCGTGGTATAATGCTAGGCGTCCATATTTGCATTTTTTGGCAATTTTGCTTCATTCGCTCTGAATTCCTTACAGATTAAAACTAACTTTGCGGAAACTAAAAAAACAAAAAAATGAAGAAATATCATCTCATCCATAAAGCTGCATTACTTGCGTTTTCGCTAATCTTTTCTCTTTCTGCTTTTGCCCAGAAAAAAATGGAAAGCCCACGCGATAGCTGCAGTGGTAAAATAAATAAGGCAACCATTACAATCAATTATGGAAGTCCATCGGTAAAAGGACGTAAAATATGGGGTGCATTGGTACCTTACGGACAGGTATGGAGAACCGGAGCTAACGAAGCCACTACATTTAAAACAGACCATGAGCTTATGATTGAAGGCAAGGCATTACCTGCCGGAACTTATGCTTTCTTTGCTATTCCCGGTGAAACTTCCTGGACAATCATTTTCAACAAAACAGCCAATCAGTGGGGCGCTTTCAATTATGCAATGAAAGATGATGCCCTTCGGGTAGAGGTAAAGCCTAAAAAATCGGCTGCCATGAATGAACGTCTCGTTTACAAAATGAATAAAGATGGTTTTTCTTTATCCTGGGAAAATCTGGAAGTGCCTGTAGGAATTAAATAGAACAAAAAGAATAAAGAAGGAGAATAAGGAGACGGATAGCCGTTTTTCTTATTCTCCTTCTTCGCTATTATAGGCGTTGATTTATTAATAATGGTTCAGACGGATACCCCATCTCCTCACAGTTTTTTCAGTACCAGGGCATATCGTCTGTTCTGGGTATCAAGCCTGTTTTCAAACATTGGAACATGGATGCAGCAGATAGCTCAGCCCTGGGTGCTGCTCAGCCTGAGTAGTTCTGCGTTTTGGGTGGGACTCGATGGCTTTGCCATGAATGCTCCCAGCCTGCTGTTTACGCTATGGGGAGGTGTTATTGCGGACCGGTATGACAGAAAGAAAATCGTACTCTTCTTTCAAGGTATTCAGTTTCTCTGTGTTCTCACCATGGTTGTGTTTCTTATCGTTGGATGGCTGAAAGTGTGGATCATTGTTCTTATCTCTTTCCTCATCGGACTCACCGATTCGTTGTCCATGCCTTCTTTTCAATCCATCATACCTTCGCTGGTAAGTGCCAAGGAGATTCACCGGGCAGTATCACTTAACTCAACTCAGTTTAACCTTTCCCGTATTCTGGGACCGGCAATAGCGGGTATTTTAATTGTTCGGTTTGGTGTTATCTCCTGCTTCAGTGCAAATGCAGCTTCTTATATTCCCTTTTTTCTTTCTCTTTATTTTATCTATCCGCGCAATCGGAAAGTGATACAGCAGCCTCCCAAACAGGCTTCGCCGGTTACCGAATTAAGTCAGTTTCGGGTGCTGTTAAAAAAGCCTTCCGTCCTGTTGCCTTTGCTTACTACCTTTTGCACGAATATTTTTTGTGCGCCTCTTCTCACATTTTGTGCCGTATTGGTCAAAAGTGTGTTTCATGGAGAAGCGGCAAATTTCGGGAATGCCATGGTTGCTTTTGGTATTGGAGGATTGATAGGAGCTTCCAGCTCTTTTATTTCATTGCCATTGTGGATCAAAAGAAACAGGATGGCATCGCTTCTAGCCGTTCTTCTGGCAGTAACCGTTATCGGCGTTTCATATAATCACTCGCTTGTTCTGCTTATCGGTCTTCTTATTTGTGCAGGAGCTCTGTTAACGTCGAGCAATATCAGTGTAAATACTTTTTTACAGGAAAATGCTTCTAACGCTATTCGCGGAAGAATTGCAAGTCTGTATCAATTAGCACTTTCAGGAGGGCTTTCGGCCGGGGCTTTAATAACCGGTTTTATGGTTTCTAAATTTGGTATTTCGGCGGCACTTGCTGCAAATGGGGTGCTGGCATTTGCCATTCAAAGCTGGATATTGTGGCGTCAGTTCCGGAATTCGGGGGTTAATATTGGAAGTTGATCCTGAGGAGCAACTGCCCGAAGAGTTGTAATAATTCATTTTCCACTATATTTTAATAAGGTATTGACCCTTTTGAATTAACAGGGATTTGCCTCCGGCTGGTTCAAAAGGGGGGATATTAATTTTTAAATTTGTTAGGTATACAATCTCATAATCAATACGTAACAATGAAGCTAATCTACTACCGGAGCCTGTTTTTCTGTTTGCTTTCGCTTATGACGACTCTCTCTTCGTGGGGACAGACAACGAGTTTGTTAAATCCACCAATATCCGGGGGAGCCGATCATTGGGAATTTAAAAAGGAAGAAAGCAAGGAAATGCTTTCAGCGCGTTCCAGGTATTCGAATACATTTCTGACCACCGATGGCCGTACCATTCTTCACTTTTCAAAAGCACCACTTAACTACAAGGATATTTCCGGCAAATGGCAGCAGGTTGATCCTTCCCTGACGGAATGCTCCCTGGGCTGGTCAGCCATGGAACAGGATTATCCGACCTATCTGTATAAAGACGGAAGTATTGCATTATCTCAGGAAAACGGGAACCCTTTTCACTTTGGTCAGTGTTTGCGTATCAATGGCCTGAACCCGATACCTGCAGATGCAAAGTTGAAGGAGAACAGAAAAGAAGCTGTAATCAGCAACCTCGTGCCTGGGGTGGATAAGCAGATCACTTTCAGACAAAATGCCGTTGAATATAATTATGTGATCCGGGCCCCGCAGCCCGTTTCCTCCCCCTCTTTTATTATTACGGAGTCTGTTGATCTTCCATTGGGTGCGAAGTTGATAAAGGATGAAAACCGGGGTGTAGAAGAAAACGGAAGCTGGGTAGGGGATCTTATTCTGGTATCCGCTATGGGTCACGAAAATGCACGGTTTCGTATGCCGTTTTGTTATGATGCAAAAGGAAAAAGTGTAAAAGCGTCCTATCGTTTGATTCCATCAAAAGATAAGGAGATTATTGAAATCATTGTTCCGTCGGCATGGCTCAATGACGCAGAACGTGTTTACCCGGTTACTATCGATCCTTTGGTAACAGGCCCTACTGCCTTATGGAGTGGGGGAGATACTCCTTCCTGTTTATACCCTTCTTATTATGCCGATAGTATCCAGGTAACCATACCCGGAGGAATAACGGTGACCGGGTTTTATGTGACAAGTAATTATTTTGCCGGCAATAACGCTGTGCTGAATCAGGGCCGTTTGTATTACAGTACAAGTTGCAGCAGTTCTTCGATATTCAGTGTGATGGACACCATCAGGGGACCTTTGCCGGGTTGGGCTTATCTGATCAACTACGATATGCACACTCCCCTTCTTTGTTGTTACCCCCAGTCGTGCACTCCCCGCAATTTTTATCTTGTGCAGCATCTGGGAAGGACCACACCTGCTACTGCAGGTTGTAATATGAATGATTTGTATTATGATGATACATCGCCTTATCCTTTCGAAGCCTATATAGAAGGACATACCGTTGAATCATATGCTACCATGTGGACATGCTCTCCGGCAGCCATTTGTTCCAATACCAATACGATAACCGGCATTGTATATATACGGTATGGTGTTCCCCCGTATCATATTGTGCATCCCTGGTTAACAGGATTTGCTACTGCAGGAGCGCCGGCGGGATGCAGTACAGGAAGTGTGGCGAAAATTCTCAGTCTTACCATTCCTGGTTTCCCACGCACCTGTGATACGGTAACGGTACTGAATATTCCACCTCCATTGGTAACAGATGCATGCGGCGATACCTTGTTTGGTTTACCGACAGCTCACGTACATATAAACGAAACCCCAACCGTTACAGCCTCATCGGCCACGGTTTGTTCCGGAGTGCCCATGACCCTTACGCTTAACTCCTGCATAGCAGGAAGCACATTTAACTGGAGTGGTAACAGTACCAGTGGTACGACCAATACCATTTCAACCACATTGACTAATACTACCACTGCAGCCGATACAGTTAAATTTACGGCAACGGCTACTGCGAATGGTTGTACATCGGCCCCTGCTATAGTTCCTGTTATTGTTGATCCGGAGCCACATGTTTCTTTTTCATTCGCCCCCAATCCAGCCATCACAAATACCCCCATTGTTTTTACCGACAACAGTGTTTTGTATGCGGGAACAAAATCATCATGGCTTTGGTCATTTGGAGATAACAGCTCCTCGGCTTTACAAAACCCGTCACACATATATCCTACACCCGGTAATTATGTGGTTTGTCTTACCATCGAGAGCAATCACGGGTGTATTGACAGTACCTGTAAGGAAGAGCTGGTGATACCTGCAAAAATTGTGGCACCTAATATTATTACTCCTAACGGGGATAATATAAATGATGCGCTTGCTTTTAAGTATCTGGAATATTTCGGAAGCAACAATCTTAAAATATACGATCGCTGGGGCAGGCTTTTATATGAGAAAGAAAACTATACGAACGACTGGGATGCGAGTGGCTACTCCGATGGAACATATTATTATGTACTCAGCACTTCAGATGGGAAGAGCTATCCCGGCTTTGTAGAAGTATTCAGAGGGAAGTAAAGGGGTTGAATACAATTATCTGTTTTTGTAAAGTGCCGGCATCCTGAAAATCTCAAAAAGGTTTCCCGTGTGTCATACTGATTAATGCATCGGCTAGTTTCGGAAATAATTTTAATGTTCCTATAGCTGCATTGGTAAGTATATTTTTTCCAAAAAGATGTTGGATGCGTTCTCCTGTTTTTATTCGTTTTGAGAAGTGCTCCTTCCATTGTTTCTCATAAATCATACAAAGCTCCTGGTGAGTGAGGCGACCCTTTAAGAAATCAAGGATGAGCGGAGCAGCTATAAAGGAGGCATGCATGGCAAGGCTCATGCCGTTTCCGCATAGCGGTGCGATAGATCCTGCAGCGTCGCCCAGAATCAGAATCCCATTGGCCACCTGCGATTTTCTTTTGAACGTAACCTGAGAAATTGTCAAAGGTTCATCATAAAGAAAGTGGCTATGTGTAAAATACCGCTGCAGAAAAGGGTTTTGCATCAGGATATTCCGTTCCATGGTTTTGATGCTGTTGCCGCTCCGGCTTAGGTTTTCGGAACCGGTGAGATAGCAGAGACAGTACACATCGCCGTCCACCTTAGAGATACCGCAATAGCCATCATTGAAATTATGCAGCTCGATGCGATTGTCGGGCAGGTCGGTCTTTACATGATATTTTACCCCTACATAATTCTTTTCTCCGGCACTTTTAGCGGTTAAACGTCCAAGAGGCCTTTCGAGCACAGAGCTTTTGCCAAAGGCGCCGCATGCAAGTTTGGAACTGAAATTACCTTGCGCTGTTTTGATTTGGAATAAATCCCCTTCTCTTTTTATATCCGTCACTTTTGTCTGCTCCAAAAGCGTTACTCCTTTTTGCACGGCCAGTTTTGCCATAGCCGCATCCAATGTATAACGACGTATTCCAAATCCACCCATGTCCAGCTTACGGGTAAGAGAATTGCCATTGACTGAAGAAACAAGAACTTCCGTTATCATCGGAATGTGCATGGAAGATAGTGGGATGCCGATACGCTCCAGGAAGGAATAACTTTCCATGGATATATATTCACCGCATACTTTGTGAAAGGGATAGCTTTCTTTCTCAAACAAGATAACGGTACACCCCGAATCAGCAAGCTGAATGGCCAGCGTAAGGCCTGCAAGCCCTCCTCCTATAATAGCGCAATCAAAGATCTTTTGCTCCATCGGGATAAATGATAATCAAATGGCGAAAAGCCCATTTGTTTTTAAGCACATAGTTTGTTGCACCAGCATCATGAAGGATCGTGCGCCATTCTTTTTTCTTAAAACCTCTGAGCACAGATAAGGGAGCATCGTTTTTTACCAGTTTTGATTGAGAGAATAAAAAGGTAAGAAACTTGATGCTGTAATATGCGAGCGGGTTTCGTTCCAGATCGTTGATGAGCAAGATGGCCTCGTTGTGGTTACACAGCCGGATAAAGTCAATGAGCTCCTGCTCGGGGAAATGGTGACAGAAAAGCGAGGCGTGAACAAGGTCCGGTTTTCCCGTTTCAGTAAAAAGTGCACGGAAGTCGGATTGGAGAAAAGAAATTTGAGGATAGTGAATGCAATTTTGTTTGGAATAGGTAATGCAATCATCCAGCAGGTCAACTCCCGTAAATCTTAGATTGTAGCCTTTATGCTCTGCCCAACGGGCCATCGCTTTCAGGGAGTCGCCTCCTCCGCAACCGATATCGGCAACATGAAACGATTTGGAAGGAGAGTTAATAATAGAAGCAATGCCAGCTATCGAAATTTTGTGACCACCCAGAAATCGATTGATGAATTCCAACTCCAGCAGGTTGCGGAACAGATCCTTTTTTTCGGCTATCGGCTCATCAAGCAATTCTTTCTTATACGACCGGTGCTTAAACATTTTCAAACAGAGCAGATTCCATGGTAAGGCCAGGACCAAAAGCAACACAAAAGGTAAGTCCGGACGGGTGATCACTTGCCTTTGTATTCAGAATATCCTTTAATACAAACAGGATAGTGGAGGAGGACATGTTTCCATATTCCCGAAGCACCCTGCGCGAACTCTCGGTGTCTGTGTCATTCAAACCAAGCTCCTGTTGAATCACCGACAGTATTTTTTTGCCTCCGGGATGTATGGCCCAATGACGTATATCCTCTTTTTTAACGTTTAGTTTCGCAATGGCTTTTTCAAACAAGCCTTGAATACCTTTCTCAATAAGCTGGGGAATATATTTGCTGAGGGTCATCAGGAAACCGGTTGAAGACAATTGCCATACCATATCGCTTTTCCCATCCAGATCGACCTGAGAATGAAAGTTCTTTATTTTAAATCCTTTCCATTTTTTAGTTGCTGCAAGACTATCTGGTACAATTAAAGAGGCTCCGGCCCCGTCGGCAAAAAGAAGGTTTGCTGTTATATTGTCAATATCGTCTTTGGTTTGAAAGTGTATGCTGCACAATTCTACACATACAATAAGCACAACAGCATCCTCCGTGCTTTTGCAGATGGCATCAGCCTGCTTGATAGCATGCATGGCGGCATAACAGCCCATAAAATTGATAGAGGTGCGGCTGATGTTCTCATTTAAACGGAGCGATTGAATGATATCGATGTCCAGTCCCGGGGCATAAAGACCGGTACAGGATACGGTGATGAGATGCGTTATCTCGGAATAGTTAATGGTGGAAGGGATACATTCGCGGATAGCTTTTAAAGAAAGACTCAATGCATTATCGGTATACAGTTTCATCCGCTGCTCCAGGGTTTTAACAAGCTCTGAGGAGTGTGATTCTGTAAAGAAACTGCGTTCAGTAGCGGGCAGGGAATAATCGGCAATTACCGAATAACGGGTATCAATGCCGCTGCCTGCATATAAAGTTTTTAGTTTTTTTCGTTTCATTTCCGGGAAATGAAGAAGCTCTCCCATAAACTCAGCAATGGCCTCCTGTTTGTGTTTATAGGCTGGCAGGGCTGTGGCTATGTTTGTTATAACACTCATTTAACCGAATTTAAAATGAAAAGTGTGATAAAACAAAGGCTCATACAGGTAGAGGCAATAAGATTCATGCTCATTGTTTTTTCAAAAGAGGCCTGCCGGGTATCTTTTGTAACCGTTAAAAACCAATATGTGAAATAAATGATCACCGGTAACAGAAATGCTTCGAACAACATAAAATGAAAGAGTTTCTGTGTAGAATAAAAATAATAAAATATCAGAAGGTCGGCGCAAAAGAACATCATTCCGCTGAAAAGGAAAGTCCCTGTATAGCCCAGCCGGAAACTGATTGTAATATCCCCGCTGGCAAGATCAGCATCATGCTGGTATATCTGTGTAAGAGGGTAAACCCCGGCAATAAGAAAAGAGCAAGCCACAACAACCGATAAAAATCCGGCGTCATAAACCGGTTGACTTTTGCTGATAGCCGATAGGACCATCCAGAAGGTAAACCCACCCTGAAAAAAGATAACCGTAAGAAAACCCAGGATAGGTCTTTTTTTAAGGCGGATGCCTTTATAGCTATAGGCCCGGGATGCAAGCATATAGGCAAACAGACACAGAAAGAAATGCAAACCAACGAGGAGAGAAAGGGCCAGGCCAACTATATCGAAAGCAAATGAAAGGAAAAATAATTTTCTTGTTGCTTTCGGAGGATTCTTTAATCCTCCTATACTTGTTTCGTCCTGATCCATATAGCTGTTATATCCATTACTGGCCGGATAAATAAACAGATGTAAAGCGATAAATGCGATAACAGCATTTGCTACATTAAGATCCTTAGCCTGGCTGAGTGCAAATAAAAAGACCGGCATGAGGAAATATGAAAACGGAATCCGCATCAGTTTTAATTCATTTTTCCCTGGAGCTAGTTGATATATCATGGCAATCGGATCCTGTCGTCGTTACGAAAAATATTAAATCACCTACTGGCTTGCCGGTATTTCGAAATAAACCGTTACCGGTCTTGCCCCTTTACCTACATTATAATCATTGGCATCAATGGTGAATTGTCCTTTAAAGACGGCTTTTTTATCTGTTTTGGTACAGGTGAAAGGGATGGAAATATAGCGGGTCACCGCCTTGATGGTTAAGTTTCCGTCTGCCACATATCCGGATGCACCTTTTTTTATCACCAGCGATTTAAAAGCGATGAGCGGATATTTAGAGGTATTGAAAAATTCCTCTTTCTCTCTCAGATGAGTATTCCTCAGCGAAATGCCGGTGTCTACTGTCTTCGGATCGACCGATGCGCTGATGGAGCCCGACCCGGGGTTGCTTTCATCAAAGGAGAGATAGATCTGAAGACCGGTAAGACTTCCGGTTACTTTTCCAAAAGGGGCACTTGTGGTGAACTTCACACTTGCTGCTGATACATCTGCCTTCCAGACAGCGGTTTGTGACAATAAAGGTGCAGCCACTAAAATGGCGACGATAATGCAGATGGATTTTCTGAGCAGCCAGGGTTTCATAGTTTAAGCCTAATAGATGTCGGTTTGAGAAAGGAGTACCTCCTTCCGTTACAATGCCTCGAAAGGTACAACTATTTAGGACGATGGGGTTTGCGCTTTGCCTGGCCTATTGGTATTGGAAGCAGAAAGGCAACCGGAATAGAATTTTCAGAAAAGAGTCATTTGCAGGCCATTAAAAACCTGGACGGGTTCTTCCCGGGATCCTTTTTTCAAATAATAAACCGGGCTTTCTTTATATCGGGAGGCAACGGTTACAAATGTTTTGCCTGCATGTTTGCTGAAGAGATCGTAGACAAGTTCCGGGCTGTTGTTGTTTTTTGAAAGGTGTGACAAAAGCAAATGACTCATAAAATCGGGGCGGTGATTTACAAAAAGTTCCAGAGACTGGTCGTTTGATAAATGCCCGTTATCGCCGCTGATCCTTTTTTTCAGATAAGAAGGATAGCTGCTTTCTTCGAGCATTTTTGTATCATAATTGGCTTCCAGAAAAACGGCCTGGCATTGGGAGAAATTGCGGATCACATGTTCACAACTATAACCGATATCAGTAAATACTCCCGTCTTGATTCCATCGTGTTCAATGACGAAACTATAAGGATCAGCCGCATCATGCTGTTTTGGGAAAGAGGTAACGGAAAGCCCGCCAATGCAAACAGGTTCATAAGGAATAAAGGAACGAACAAGGGACGGATCAATTTTGAGCCGGCTGTTTTGCAGTGTGGGTGGAGTAATATAGACAGGAAGACGGAATCGTTTAGCCATCACTTCCACTCCCCGGATATGATCTATATGTTCGTGCGAAATGAAAATGGCTTTTACCTTATCCATATCCAGCTTCATACGCTCCATCCTTTTTTGTGCTTCACCGCAAGAGATGCCAACATCCACCAACACGGCTTCTGTATTGTTTCCAATATAATAGCAGTTGCCGTTACTCCCCGAATTTACAGATGCAATGAAAACGGACATGGATTTAAGCGTTTAGTCGGAGTTGTGATTCCTATGCGGTATCTGCCCACTTCTCCAAAATTAGATTTTATTTTGTTTAATCGCCTCCATATTGAAGTATGTGAGCCGGGCGATAGCGAATAAAGCGATTAAATGCCTGGCCACCAAGATTAAAACTTTTATCCCGAGCTATTCCCCGGGCAGGATTGGAAAGTACGCTGGCCTCGTTGCGATTTGTTTTGTAACTTTAGGCATGCAAAAGGGATTTAAATTCAAACCGTATGTGGCCGAAGAAAAGCCACCGTTTGAAAAACTTTTTGGAGTTTTCAAAGAGCTGATTGTGCATACTTCCGGCGATTTTGATGAAGCTATTTCATGGCTCAGAGAACTGGATAAGGAATACAAACTCACCACTCCGGACTATACTATAGAGGATTTTATTGAGGACCTGAAGAAAAAGGGATATATCCGTGAAGCAAAAGAGAATGATGGGCGGGGAGGCACAGTGCTTACCGGTAAGATGGAACGGACGATACGTCAGGCAGCATTGGATCAGATTTTTGGCAGTCTCAAACGAAGCGGTGCTGGTAATCACCAAACCAATTATACAGGGAGGGGTGATGAGCATACCGGCGAATTCAGGGAATTCCGTTTCGGCGATGCACTGGAACAAATTTCCATGACAGAAAGTCTCAAAAATGCCCAGGTTGCACACGGTGTAAATGCGTTTAATCTCGAAGAGCGCGACCTGGTGGTGGAAGATACCTTTCATAAGTCACAGATGAGTACTGTACTTATGATTGATGTGAGCCACAGTATGATTCTGTACGGAGAAGACCGGATTACACCTGCCAAGAAAGTGGCTATGGCTATGGCCGAACTGATAAAGACCCGTTACCCGAAAGACACCCTCGATATTATTGCTTTCGGTGATGATGCCTGGCCAATAGAAGTGAAAGATCTGCCTTATCTGCAGGTAGGACCATTTCATACCAATACCGTAGCGGGGCTACAGCTGGCGATGGATATCCTGCGCAGGAAGCGAAATACGAACAAACAAATTTTTATGATTACCGATGGTAAGCCCAGTTGTCTGCGTCTTGCTGATGGAACTTATTATTTCAACTCGGTTGGACTGGATCAGCGTATCGTGGATCAATGTTATACAGAAGCGCGTCAGGCACGAAAACTGCATATCCCGATTACCACCTTTATGATTGCGAAGGATCCTTATCTGCAAAGTTTTGTACGGCAGTTTACAGCGGCCAATCAGGGAAAAGCGTATTACACCGGTCTAAAAGGATTGGGACAAATGATTTTTGAGGATTATAAACAGAATAGAAGAAAAAATATAAAAGGCTAGCCCAGATCTATGAAAGCAAATAATACCGGTATCAAGACATTCGGAGAGCTCAGGAAATCGGGCTATGTGTCGAGAAATATAAAAGATGAATTAAGAGAAAACCTTATTGCCCGACTCAAAAGTGGAACCGCGGCCTTTGAAGGTATTTACGGATACGAAACAACCGTTATTCCCGAGCTTGAACGGGCTATCCTTTCCAGACATAATATCAATCTTTTGGGATTACGCGGACAGGCAAAAACCCGGCTTGCGCGATTGCTTATCAATCTGCTGGATGAATGGATGCCTGTTGTTGCGGGGTCAGAAGTAAACGACGATCCTTTTGCTCCCTTATCCCGTTATGCCAAAGACCTGCTTGAAAAACAGAAAGACGAAACACCCATTGCATGGGTACACCGCAGCGATCGTTTTGCTGAGAAACTGGCAACACCGGATGTGACCGTAGCCGATCTGATTGGTGATGTGGATCCTATTAAAGCAGCGAATCTTAAACTCTCTTATGCCGATGAACGGGTGATCCATTTTGGTATGATTCCCCGTGCCAACCGCTGCATTTTTGTGATTAATGAGCTACCTGATTTGCAGGCCCGTATTCAGGTTGGGCTTTTCAATATCCTTCAGGAAGGAGATATTCAGATTCGCGGATTTAAATTGCGTTTTCCATTGGATATTCAATTCGTATTTACTGCTAACCCGGAAGATTATACCAACAGGGGAAGTATTGTAACGCCTTTGAAAGATCGTATCGGTTCGCAGATACTGACTCATTATCCGGAAACCATAGAGGTGGCCCGTATGATCACAGCTCAGGAAGTGAAGTCGGACGAAGGCAGAAACAAACATATCCATGTACCGTCTCTGGCTAAAGATCTGATTGAGCAGATCGGGTTTGAAGCGAGGAGGAGTGAGTATGTGGATGTGAAAAGCGGTATCAGTGCCAGAATGAGTATTTCGGCCTATGAGAATCTGGTGAGTACTGCCGAACTGCGAATGATCCGTATGGGCAAAAAGCAAACGACGGTGCGTCTGGGCGACTTTACCGGCATCATCCCTGCCCTTACCGGCAAGATGGAAATTGCCTATGAGGGTGAGCAGGAAGGAGCACGTTTTGTAGCAGAGCATCTGATACAAACTGCTGTAAAGTCAATCTTTGAAGCTCTCTTTCCTAAAATACCTAAGCTGGAAAAGAAGGAAGTAAAAGGGACGTACCAGGATATCATTGCCTGGTTCAATAATTTGTCCGAAGATTATGAACTGACCGAGAATATGAGCGATGAGGTATATCGTAAACAGTTGGATAAAATCCATCCGCTGGAGGAGCTCATAGCCCGATACCAGCCTCATCACGAAGGCGCGGAACGTAACTTTCTGAAAGAACTTGTGCTTTGGGGATTGGCCGAAAACAATAAGTTAAGCAGAATAAAAATAAATGAAGGTATCAGCTTCAGCGATAATTATGATCTGCTGAATGATCTTAGAAAATAAACTGAGAAAGGTGTGTCTTCCTGTTCCGTGTCTCAGGCGGGATTCATGCGGTTAAATGCATTTTTTAAATCATCCTGACTTGCTTTGGCCATTGATTCGCTGAATCCGAATGTTATTTCGGTTTTTCCATCCTTCAGCTGCTGGAATACAGATTCTATAAAATCACTTACCGGAGGTGCCGCATCATGCAATCCTTTTCCTCCCAGATCCGTATTTAGTGCCGGTGGTATCAGCTCTATCACTTCAATATTTTTGGATTTGAGTAATGCGCGGGCAGAGAGTGTAAAAGAATGGAAGAATGCCTTTGTTGCCGAATAGACGGGCACTTTTGTTAAAGGAACAAAAGACAAACCGGATGTTACATTGAGAATGGTTTTCAGTGATTTTAGATTAGCAAACAAAGACATGAGATGTAGCGGAGCTTCAATATTGGTGATTATCTCCTGTTTCGCCCGTTGAAAAAAGTCTGCATCTGTTATTGCCATCCATTGCTGAATACCGGCATTGTTCACCAGCACATCCAGATCGCTATGGTGATCCGAGACCCACTTAAAAAGAGCGATACGTTCTTTCTCGTCCGATAAATCACATGCCCGGGTAATAACACCGGGGTGTTTACCAGCAACCTCCTTTAACACGGATTCTCTGCGCCCACAAATGATTACTGTATTGCCTTCCTTTATAAACCGTTCTGTAAGTCCTAAGCCTATCCCGCTGGCGCCGCCGGTAATGAGAATTTTATTGTTGCTAAGATTCATATGTTATGTTTTGAGAAATAGTTTGATAAAGCTAATGCTTATCGCTCAATTAATTCAAAACAATTTTGCGGCTTGCAGGCCGGAAGTACCACGACGCTACAACAAAAAGAGTCTGAAAAAGTGGTCCGAGAATTGCTTTTACATCATAATCTCCGAAAGCCAAATGCGAAACAAGAGCTCCTGTCATAGCGAAAAAGAAACCGGCATACGCCCATTCTTTAACAAGTTTAAATCCGGGAACTAAAATGGCAATGACTCCCAAGATTTTCCAGACCCCGATTATATACAGGAAATAAACCGGATAACCTATATGGGTAACGAGATCGATCATGGTCTGGGTATGTAATACTTGCTGTATTCCGCTTGACAGCATTCCAAGAGCAAGCAATGCGGTAGTAATCCAATAGATAATTAAGTTTCTCTTTTCCATTTTTTATTTGTTAAGTGGTTAGTAAACTGTTTTGATTCATTTTGTTTTCATCCCGATGTGTACGGGAAATAGATTAATCGTCCAATCCTTTGCCCTGAAGAATTAGCGGCGCGCATTTTTCAACCCTGGCCTCCCGGGTTTTGGATTGCTTGGCCTGTGAAATATAAAAAATATATCCCCTTTGTCTTCCTGGTGTCAATGCTTTAAAAGCAGTTTTCAAGGCAGGCGTTTTATTCAGTTTGCTTTGTAGTTCTTCCGGTACCGGGTATTCCGAAGTCTTTTTCATAGCCACTTTCAATCCTGCTTTTTCCACTTCCATGGCTTCAAAAATGTATGCTTTCAGGATAGGTTTCAGTTTCGCTATTTCCGGAACACTGGTAAACCGGATCTGGCGTGCCGATTGCACATTCTTTGTTTGTTGAATCTGCAAATGATGATCATCCTTTAATAAGACGCCTTTGAAAAATAGAAACGCGCAGTAATCTTTAAACGCGTGTATTAAAACGATATTATTGCCATCCATGGAGTAACAGGGGACACCCCATTTCAACTCTTCGGTGAGCTGACAGTCCAGAGCGATCATTCTCAATTTCTCCAGTTCCTCCTGCCATTTTTTGGCTTTGATAAAGAAGAAATCAACCTTTGGATTCATTGCGCTTTTTGCCATGGTATGTTATTTTAGTTTGCTTACTACTTCTTGTAACCGGTTATGAGCCATGTTTATTCCCGGAGCCATGCCCATTTTAAGGACCTGATCTCTTTGTGCATTTGATTCATATAATACGTGCATATGGAGTTTACTGCTATCGTCAGTAAGTTTTTCAAACTTCAGGATCTCCAGCTGAACGCCAAAGGGCATATTCTCAAATTCGAACGTGCGTATTATTTTATGATTTGGCGTAAATTCATGGATTGTCCCGTTGAATTTGTATTTGTTTCCTTTAGGATCTGTTGTTTCCAATTGGTAGCTGCCGTGTTTTTGACCTTCATGTTTCAGCACCTTCGTTCCCATCCATTCCTCAATGATGCCAGGTTCGGAGAATGCTTTGAAAAGCAACTCCAGGGGTAATTCAAATTCCCTGGTAATCACTACTTCCTGCTTGCCATCTTCGGCATGAATTTTTGTTTTTTGTTCCATGGTTTTATTTTTTTGACTTGTGTTTTTTCATGATACTTTCCAGTTTATTAAATCGATCATCCCACATTTTACGGAATGGCTCAATAAAGTCGGCTACTTCTTTCATGTTTGTGGCATTAATGTGGTAATAAATTTCCCTGCCGTTTTGTTTTTGTTCCAGTAATTCACACTCGGTAAGTATTTGCAGGTGTTTGGAAACAGTTGGTCTTGCCGTGTCAAAGTTAGAGGCTATAGCGCCTGCTGTCATGGCTTGCGAAGCAACCAGGAGCAGGATAGCTCTTCGGGTTGGGTCAGCGATGGCTTGAAATACATCTCGTCTTAAATTCATTGTGTAGTCATTTGCCTACAAATGTAAGTGTAGTTATTTAACTACGCAAATAATTTTTAATTTATTTTAGCCCTTGGCAATCGAAAAGAGGAGAACTGTTGAGATTCAATTATTTGCTAATGGAGAGAAGCTTTAGTTGGGGAGAAAGACTAAGAGGCGCAGAAAAGCGCAAAAGTGTAAGTGGCAGGAGGGTAAAAAAAATCAGTGTGAGCGACAGCACCCACACTGATCTTAGCAGGGTCAATATTTTATTTCTTCATACAGTTGAACATCCAGCGGATACCGAACTTGTCGAGGCAAACGCCCCAATAGCCCCAAAACATATCCATGGGAGCACTCATTTCTGAGCCACCTTCAGAGAGGGCTTTGTACAAGCGATCAACGTCTTCTTTGGTATCGGCCTCCAGGTTTATGGTGGTATTGTTACCGATTTTTAGCTTGTGCCCCATTGATTCCAGCATATCGGTACCCATAATGAGTGTGCCTCCTAATATGGGTAAAGCTATATTCATAATGCAGTTAGCCTCTTTATCGGAAAGTTTGGGTGCACCGGGAGGCAGGGGAGCATCTTTCATACGATAAACCTGCCCGACTAAATCGGTTTTAAAAACTTTTTTGTAGTGATTGAAAGCATCTTCGCAGTTGCCCTGGAAGTTGAGATAAATAGATGTTGTTGCCATCGTGATTATAGTTTAGTTGTTAGTTATAAATAGTAATTAGAGAGAAGAAACGGTTTGTTATTTAAAATCGGGGATGATATGATCAATTCAAACATAATAAAAGATTAGGAAATGAGATTGTAATTCGTTGCCATCCGTGTAAAATTAAAAATATTTGCAAAAATGAAAACACCCCCCAGTACCTTGATCAGCCAATTTTGTTGAGACAAAACTACTCCGTTTTTAATGGTTATACGGGTTGCAAAAACGACAAATGAAGGGTGTTATTGCGGCATTGTTGCAGAATGGCCTTTTTTTTATGAGGTCTGTTTACAGGATAGAATGATTCGGCGATTAAGCCCTGTGTAATATGAATCATTTGATCAGATGCGCATGATCATTTCCATTGTAAATCTCGCTTGTTGGATAATTATCGATGGACGTGGATGCAAGCCAGCTTAGTTCAAAGGCAAGAAAGTTTAATAACCAGTAGGCTAATTTGAAAGTATCCCGGAATTAAGCAAGATGATCATCAATCTTCTTTAAGTTCTCAATTACTGTTAATGGCTTCTCGATAGGAAGCGTAAAATAGAAAGAAGATCCTTTGCCTACAACACTTTCAACCCATATTTCGCCCCCATTCTTTTCCAAAAAACCTTTCACCAACAATAATCCGATTCCGGCTCCTTTATCATCTTCTCTGGCTTTTGTGAGTGAAACGGCCTGTGGCGTAAATAGCTTTTCTTGTATTTCTTTGGTCATACCAATTCCTGTGTCCTTTATTTCAACAATTATTTTGTCCTCTTTTTTCTTTGTTGTTACTACAATGTTTCCTCCGGCTCCTGTGTGTTTTAAAGCATTTGATACAATATTTTGAAGAATGGAGAGTAGCATTTTTCCGTCTGCAAAAACGCTGGTATTCTCATGAACTTCGTGATGAAGATTAATGGTCTTTATCGAAGCATTTTCATTTAATGTATCAAAAACTTTTTTCACATAGTCTGCCAATTTTATTTTTGTCGGAGTAAATACATCTGCAGCATATTTTATTCTTGCCCATTCCACTAAGTAGTCGAGCATATTCAATTCTTCTTTTGTCGATTTATGAAGCAGGTCGATCATCTCCTTTACCAGGCTCGGCTTCATCTTATCGTAATTCAATTTCAAATACTCAGCAGTACTTATAATGCCGGCCAGAGGACTTCTTAAATCATGTGAGAGAATAGCCAGAACACTTTCTTTATGTGTGTTCAGCTCTTCCAGTTCTTTCACATATCTGGCAATCGAATCTTCTGATTTTTTTCGCTCTGTCAAATCCCTTAGAATTTTAACATATCCCAGCATTTCTCCATTTATACCGAGAAGTGGGAAAACTAAGCCATATGCATAAAATTTGCTGCCATCCTTGCAGATATGCCATTTGTTATCTATGGCTCTGCCCTCTTTCAATGCGATTTCTATTTCATGAGCAGGGGCGCCTTTTTTTTGATCTTCTTCAGTAAAAATTATTTCAAATTTCTGCCCTATAATTTCATCCGCTTCATATTGAAATATTTTTGTAGCACCTGAATTCCAGCTGTTAATTACCAAATCAGTATCCACTGTAAAAATTGAATAGTCCTGCAGGCTGTCTATCACCTGACTGTAAAATTCAGCGGTAGGTATATATTGATTTTTATGCGTTTTATGGTTGTTTTGCTCGTCTTTCATTAATTTTTATTTTGTTGTTATTGTAAGGGATGGAGTCTCTTCAGTTTGTGAAAAGCAAGAATAATGATCGGAGCATTAAACGTGCAATAAATGCCTGGAAAAAAATTTCAAGGCTCACACCTGGCTATTAATAGTACGATTAATAGCTATGTGAACCCCAATGGTTCAAGAAAGGAGAGATTCACTAAGTTCCAGACAAGATACGAAACAATACGGATGTTTTCTTTTTTGTTACAACAAAACTACCTTGTTACAGATATTGTACGGTTACAAAAGTGACAACTCAAGGATGTAACTGCGGCATTCATGCGGAAGAGTTTACAGTATTTCCACATATCCGTCCGTCCCATTCACCCTTATTCTCTGTCCATCCTTAATCAGTTTAGTAGCATTCTCTACTCCGACAACTGCCGGTAAACCATATTCACGTGCAATAACGGCTCCATGGGTCATCAATCCTCCAACTTCGGTAACCAGACCTTTTATGGACACAAACAAGGTAGTCCAGCTGGGGTCTGTAAAGGAGGTGACTAATATATCTCCAACTTCCAGATCGGCATCTTCCATATTTAAAATAACACGTGCCCGTCCCTCTATTACTCCGGAAGAAACAGCCAGCCCCGCCAGCGCTTCCACCGGGAGGTGTTCCCGTTTGTACCTGCCTGTAATTATTTCACCTTCCGATGTCATAACACGTGGCGGGTTTAGTTTTTTATATAATTTGTACTTGTCTTTTTGTTTGCTGATGATCTGGTAGTCCAGCATATGGGTGCTTACTGCTTCGCGAAGTTCTTCAAAGCGGAGGTAGTATATATCTTCCTTTTCATGAAGAAGGTTGGCTTGTACAAGTTGTTCTGCTTCTTTCAGCAGAGCCTGCTTATAAACGAAGTAGCGATTAACAATCCCGTATTTGGGATATTCCCGATAACCGCTGAGATTCCGGACCAGGTCGATCATTCGTTTTGTTTCTTTAACCTTTTGTTCACCATCCGGTAATGACGCCAATCGATCCAGTAAGTCCTGTTCTTTTTTCAAAGCTTCCTGTTTCCCCTGTTCAAATTTTTGCTTGCCCGCATTCGGCTCAAAAAATTTGATATTATTAAGAATCAAGGGAACAAGAGTAATTGGTTTTTCGCTCCATCGGGTTTTAGTAATATCAATTTCTCCTCCGCATCGCATTCCATATTTGCTGAGAAAGGAATAGATAGCATCCTGAACTTTCTTTCCGCCATCAAGCTTAACCAGTTCATTCAGAAAGTTATCGTCTTTTACATGTTGTAAGTAATCGACTACTTTCGGATAAGGGCGAATCACATCTGCAACATCCAATAACTCAAGGCCCATTTCAGAAGTAATATTGTTTGGCACAGATTGAGAAAGTACATCAGCCGCATTTTTCTCACCTAACCATTCAAACATTTTTTCATTGATCCAGGAGGAAGCATTCATGCCGGTCATTATCACACTAAAACTCACCCGATCGGAATTTGTTTTCTTTAATTGCTGAAGATCTTCCAGGATAAAATCAAACAGATCCGTTCCTGATTTCGTTTGGATGTTTTGTATTAATGTTTCTATCGATGTTTGATTAGCCTTAATCAAATCAGAAACAATTGTTGGATCATAATCGTTTAGTGCCTGATAATTCGGGGGCGGGGCTTTACTGCTTTTCCCGGTATCGGCTTCTCTTTTATCTTCCGCTGTTAATTTTATAAAGTCCCTTTCTATGATGGTTGTAAGTGCGTCCTTTATGATAGGATCGGATTTCCCCAGCACATTTACCATCGTTTCTCTGCCGGCAGGAGAAGCGATCATAGGTGCAATATCAACAAATAGCCTTCCACCTGCAGTGCGCATAAGTGCCGAAGTCGTTAGCAGAAAAAAAGACAGGCCAAGTGGTTTCATGGCATCGGTCATCATTTGCTGATGACCGACCGATATATAAACGTGATTTCCCTGATCATTTGCTTCCGGGATCGGGAATAAAGTTGTGATTGGCCGGCTCTGGACGATATAAAAAGCATCACCGGCCAAACACCATTCAATATCCTGAGGGCAACCGAAATGAGTTTCGATCTTTCTGCCAATTCGCCCAAGCTCTAAAATCTGTTCATCTGTCAATGCTTGCCTGTTCTGTCTCTCCGGCTCCATGTCCTGTACTTTTGTACCACCGCCCGGTGAGGAATAAATAGCGCGTTTCTTGGTGGATATCTTCTTGTCGATGATCTTGCCATTGCGCACTTTATAATTGTCGGCATTCACCAGACCGGAAACCAGGGCCTCTCCCAGTCCGAAACTGGCATCGATGGATGACACGTTCCTGTTAGAAGTAACGGGATCGGCAGTAAACAAAATTCCTGCCGTCAGCGGAAAGACCATCTTTTGAATAACCACAGACAGGTATACTTTACGATGATCGAAACCGTTTTGAAGACGGTAAATTATTGCCCTATCGGTAAATAGCGATGCCCAACATTTGCTGATGTGTTTCAGGATTGCTTCCTGTCCGATGATATTTAAGTAAGTATCCTGCTGACCTGCAAAGGAGGCGGTTGGCAGGTCTTCTGCCGTGGCACTGGATCGCACCGCAAAGGCCTCCTTTTCTCCAAACGTTGTGAGATGCCCCGCAATCTCTTCTTCTATATCCTTGGGAATAGGTGTTTGTTCAATGACAGCACGAATTTTTGTACTAAGCTTACTGATAAGTTCCCTGTCTTCTGTCTTAAGCGGCGTTAATTCATTGAGTAAACTATTAAGCTCTTGATTATTATCGGTTGCTTTTTTATATGCTTCGGTGGTTATACAAAAGCCATCGGGCACCTGTACTCCATCTATTTCCGACAGTTCACCCAGATTGGCGCCCTTGCCTCCGACAACCGCGAGCTTTGATCTGTCGATTTCTTGAAAACGAAGTATGTAACCGTGCATGTTTTTTCTCCTTCAAGAAGATAAAATTTCACAAATCTCAATGCGATAATGCTAAAAGATCACTCAATTCATGCTATAAGAAAGTTAAAGTTATAAAATACACGGATGTATATGTCATAGCCAGTTGTATGTTGATTGGAATATGAATATAAGGAGTGCTGGTGTGATTGGGAACAGAAGGAATAAGTGTATAAATTATGAGGTAAAAGCAAAAACCGGTTCATTTACGGAAAACGATTTTTACCTTTACTTAAAACGCTGATAAATGAAAAAGACACTTTTTATTACTCTATTGTTCTTTGCTGGATCAATTTCCTGCTGGAGCCAAAACAAACAATTGGATTTAGGTGACAAGGTTCCTGATTTCAATTTGCCAAATCAGGATGGAAAGATTTTCAGTATGAAGGATTCTGTTGGTAGCAGCGTGCTTGTTATTTTCTTTTATCCAAAGGGCGAGAGTGCTCTGACTAAAAACGAAGTATGTGCTTTTAATGACAGCATTGGCAAATTTAATGCAGCAGGTGCATTGGTTATCGGTATAAGCGGGAACAGCGTGGAGGACATTAAAAAATTCCATGACAAGAATCATCTTAAGTATGATCTTCTTAGTGACCCCAAAGGAGTTGCCTTAAAGGCATTTGGTGTGAAGGAGAATATGTTTTCGAATCGGATTACCTATGTCATAAATATTGCCGGGGTGGTGGCATATAAAAATTATTCTTTGACAGACGGCAAGAAACATGCCGGGGAGGCATTGAAGTTTGTAAGTGAATTGAAATAGGGGAGTGGTTAGGGGATTCGAGAGAATCATCGCACTCAATACCATTGCTTTTGATTAAGCAGCCTGGAGATTCCGGATCATGGCGAAGAGCATCTTTGAAAGCTCATCTGCCTTCCCGAGGAATAAATCAAACTCTTCCTGAGCTATGATTTTCTGATCATGAAGGATGTCAAGGATAGCAATGCACTCAAAAACTGAGCCGCGGGCGATAATGAAGAAATTCCTTCTATCAGGTTTAGAAAACTTACCGGAACCTTCCGCAATGTTCAATACAATACTGAATGAAGCCCTGCCTAACTGATCAATAACATAACGATCGAGTTTCTTCTCCAGGATTAATTTTTTGCAATCCCGGTGAAAAGACTTAGCTTTCTTATAAACTTCCAATTTTTGAAATTCAAACATGTGCTCTGGGATAGGAACTAAATTAGAGCAAGAAACAGACTTGTTTCAATAAGATCATTCTTAAAGAATGAGAAACAGAGCGAGAATGAAGAAAAAACAGAGCGCTTTCGCTCTCATTCTCCGCTCTCGCTCTGTTTTTGTACCCAGAGCCGGGGTCGAACCGGCATATCCGTGAAGATACTGGTGTTTGAGACCAGCGCGTCTACCGATTCCGCCATCTGGGCATTTTCCTTGGTTATAAGGAGTGCATCGGTATAAATCGGACGCCGAAAGTACCTAAATGTTTGCTTTTTGCAAAAAAAAAGGTGGGAAGCCGCCATTTTCAAGGCATAATTTTAAATTTTTCGCTATCTTCGCGTCCCTTAAAAGGCAAATTGTGGAAAACAAGGTCAAAATACTCTCCGGTAGTGCCACCAAATACCTGGCCGACAAGATCGCTTCCTCTTATGGACAGCCACTGGGTGATGTAGTATTCAACCGGTTCAGTGACGGGGAATTTCAGACTTCTATTGAAGAGACCGTGCGGGGTACCGACCTTTTTATTGTTCAATCCACATTTCCTCCTACCGATAACCTTTTTGAACTGCTTTTGCTGGTAGATGCTGCTAAAAGAGCCTCTGCCAAACAGATTGTAGCTGTGATCCCTTATTTCGGATGGGCCCGTCAGGATCGTAAAGACCGCCCCCGGGTGGCCATCGGCGCCAAACTGGTAGCCGATATGCTGGCTACTGCCGGTGTTACCAGGGTGGTAACCATGGATTTGCACGCCGATCAGATACAGGGATTCTTCAATGTTCCGGTAGATCACCTGTATGCCTCTTCCATTTTTCTTCCTTATATACAGAAACTGAATCTGCCCGATCTGACCATTGCCGCTCCGGATATGGGTGGATCGAAAAGGGCCAATGCCTATTCCAAATACCTGAAAACCGATATCGTAATCTGTTACAAACAAAGGACGCGTGCCAATGTGGTGGACAGTATGACCGTAATCGGTGAGGTGGAAGGACGTAATATTGTGCTGGTAGATGACCTGATTGATACCGGCGGTACCCTTACCAAGGCAGCTGATATGATGCTGGACCGTGGTGCGAAAAGCGTACGTGCCGTTTGTACGCATCCTGTACTTTCCGGTAAGGCGTATGACAATATTGAAAAATCAAGAATCACAGAACTGATTGTAACGGATACTATTCCGCTTACCCAGCAATGTGACAAGATAAAAGTATTATCGGTGGCTCAGCTTTTTGCCGATGTGCTCCACAAAGTGACGACATTTGAATCCATTAGTTCCAACTTTATCCTTTAACCGCCCGCTATAAACAAACGTTAAACGGAAGAGACAGTGATGCCGGGCGGCATTGCGAGGCTTCCAAAAAAACCAATTAAAATGAAAACAATCAGTCTGAATGGTGCATTGAGAACAAAAAAAGGAAAAAAAGATGCCATGCACCTGCGTCGCGAAGCAAAAGTACCTTGCATCCTTTACGGTGGTAAAGAGCAAATTACTTTTTCTATTATTGAAAAAGATTTCAAACCCCTGGTATTTACTCCTGAGATTCACGCTGTAAAGCTGAATGTAGAAGGGAAAGAATACAATGCTATTCTCCAGGATATACAATATCATGTTGTTACCGATCATATCATCCATGCCGACTTTCTGGAAGTTGTTCCGGGTAAATCAGTAGTGATGAATGTTCCTGTTCAGACAGAAGGAACTGCTCCCGGTGTTAAAGCGGGTGGTAAGCTTCAGAAAAAACTTCGTACCGTACGTGTTAAAGGTGCGGTTGAAAAAATGATTGATGTGCTTCGTTTGGATGTAAGCAAGCTCGAAATCGGAGATTCTATCCGTATCGGCGATCTGAAATATGATGGTCTTACATTCCTTCAGGCTCCGAATATCACCGTTGTTGGTGTACGTATTACCCGTAACGTGGTGGAAGAAACTCCAGCTGCTGCGGCTACTACGGCTGCTGCCACACCTGCTGCAGGTGCTCCTGCTGCCGGTGCTGCCGGTGCCAAAGCGGATGATAAGAAAGCTCCTGCCGGTGATGCTAAAAAGCCTGCCGGTGATGCGAAGGCTCCTGCTAAAAAATAAGTTAGCACTTGTTTATAAAGAGACCTTCCGGATTTTAAAACCCGGAAGGTTTTTTTTTGACCCTTATATACTGCATGCAGACGGGCTAAAATTGAAACATACACGACCCCGCTCAGCGATATGTTGACGGGAAAGTGTAATTGATAACATAAAAATGAAGCACAAATATAAATATGGTATCGGTTTCTGGGCGGGCGCCGGTATTTACAGCCTCATCAATATGATTATGAATCTGAATCATAGAGACCAGAGTAAAGTAATGGTTTACGATAGTATCATAACAGGTGTGGCGGTGGTTGGTTTGATTTTGTGCATTTACTTTATGAATAAAGGAAAAGAAAAGTAAAATCGCTTCCATATAATTCAATTAAAACTCAAACAGCCCCTTTTGCACCATTCTTTCGCCAGGATATTGCATCTGAAATAGTCTTTTTTTACTTTTGAATCATGAGTAAATTTCTGATCGCTGGTCTCGGCAATATAGGAGATGAATACACGAATACCCGTCATAACATTGGTTTTCGGGTGTTGGATAGTCTGGCAAAAAAAGAAGAGATAGCTTTTCGCACCGACAGACTGGCGGCTGTGGCCGAATATAAATTCAAAGGCAAGATTTTTATTCTTATCAAGCCTTCCACCTTTATGAATTTGAGTGGCAAAGCCATCAACTACTGGATGCAGGCCGAAAAAATACACCTGGAAAATGTGCTGGTGATTACCGACGATCTGGCATTGCCCTTTGGTAGCCTGCGTATGAAAACAAAAGGAAGCGACGGAGGACATAACGGACTCAAAAGTATTCAGGAGACACTTAACAATACCGAATACACCCGGTTGCGGTTCGGGATAGGCAGTGAGTTTTCAAAAGGCCGGCAGGTAGATTATGTATTGGGCACCTGGACACCGGAGGAAGAGGCTGCATTGTCTCCCCGCATCGATATGGCCGTGGAGATCATTAAAAGCTTTGGAACCATCGGCGCTTCACGCACGATGAGTCTTTTCAATAATAAATAATCAGGCCGGTTGCCCGGTTGCATTGCCGCTGGCAGCCACCAGGGCTTTCTTCATACTCACCTTCTCGTCAATAATGGCATTGAGCTGTGCAATGGGCACACGTTCCTGCAGCATCGTGTCGCGGTAACGGATGGTAACGGTATTGTCTTCCAGTGTCTGAGGATCAACGGTAATGCAGAACGGAGTCCCGATAGCATCCTGACGGCGGTACCGTTTACCGATATTATCTTTTTCTTCCATCATACACATATGATCGAAACGGAGCATATTAAAAATTTCGGTTGCTTTCTCCGGCAGTCCGTCTTTCGACATCAATGGGAATACGGCTACCTTAATAGGAGCCAGGAATGGGGGAAGATTGAGTACTACACGGGTACTGTCGTCCGGTAATTTTTCTTCTGTGTAGGCATGAGAGAGAATGGCCAGAAACATACGGTCGAGCCCGATGGAAGTTTCGAGCACATAAGGCACATAACTCTGATTCAGTTCAGGATCAAAATACTGAAGTTTTTTGCCGGAGAACTGTTCATGTTGTTTCAGATCGAAATCGGTACGGCTGTGGATGCCTTCCAGTTCTTTAAATCCGAATGGAAATTCAAATTCTATATCGCAGGCAGCATTGGCATAGTGAGCCAGTTTGATGTGATCGTGAAAGCGGTATTTATTGGCAGGGAGTCCCATGGCATGATGCCATTTCAAACGGGTAGCTTTCCAATAGGCATACCAATCCATCTCTGTTCCGGGGCGGATAAAGAATTGCATCTCCATCTGTTCAAATTCACGCATGCGGAAAATAAACTGACGGGCTACAATTTCATTGCGGAATGCTTTTCCTGTTTGGGCAATACCAAAAGGAATTTTCATCCTGCCGCTTTTTTGTACGTTCAGGAAATTCACAAAAATACCTTGTGCTGTTTCGGGGCGGAGGTAAATCAGGTTGGCATCTTCCGAAACCGATCCCATGGCAGTGGAGAACATCAGGTTGAACTGTCTTACCTCGGTCCAGTTGCGGGAACCGGAAACAGGACATACGATTTCACAGTCCAGGATTATCTGACGCACTTCGGTCAGGTCGTTTGCTTCCAGTGCTTTGCGAAAACGGGTTTCTATCTCTTCTATTTTGTTGAGGTATTCCAGTACACGGGGATTTGTTTGCCGGAACATTTTCTCATCAAAGGTCTCTCCAAAACGTTTGGCTGCTTTTTCTACCTCTTTGTCGGCCTTGGCTTCTATTTTGGCCATGTGATCTTCTATCAGCACATCGGCGCGGTAGCGTTTTTTGGAATCTTTATTGTCAATGAGCGGATCATTAAATGCATCTACGTGGCCCGAAGCTTTCCAGGTGGTGGGGTGCATAAAAATGGCGGCATCGATACCTACAATATTTTCATGCATCTGCACCATGGATTTCCACCAATAGTCACGTATGTTTTTTTTCAGTTCCACTCCATTTTGCGCGTAATCATAAACGGCGCTTAAGCCATCATAAATTTCGCTGGAAGGGAAAATGAACCCATATTCTTTGGAGTGTGAAATAACGTTTTTGAAATGTTCTTCGTTGTTTGCCATAGGGCGCAAAATTAAGGGAAAAAGAGGACGATTTTTCGAATAAAAAGATAAAATGATCGATATTAGGAGTGTATTCTATCCCCAAACGACAATCTGTCAGCAAATTTTATTCTGAAACTTCAAAACAGGTGCTATCTCGATCGTTGTACATACTCCAACGATCGTTGGAGGTGATGCAACGATAGATATTGTATCTCCTTCTTCACAGATTGTATCTCTTTCTAAAGAAAATTATTTTTTTTGATAGAAATCCGATCAATTTCTTTACAAATACCATCTCTCTGCATTGAGAAAGTATCTCCATGTATAGAAACCGTATCTCCTTCTGTAGAGATACCATCCCCATCGATCGAAATGCTGTCAATCTGTCTGCAAATCCGATCAAAATGTACAAACAGAGCATGTTTGGTCGTACAAACAGGTGCTCCAACGATCGTTGGAGATACAATTTGTAAAGTCGGAGATGGTATCGGTAAAGAAATAACCGGATTTCGATCGATGGAGGTGGTATATGGTTAGCTATTTATAAATCTGTATCGTTGGAGATGGGATTTGTGTACTTGGAGATAGGATCTGTATCGTTGGAGATAAGATTTGTTTAGTTGGAGATAGGGTTTCTATCCTTTGAGGTGGTATCTGCATACAAGCAGGTACAATCTGCAAAGATGGAGATGGTATAAACTTACCTTTTGTACTGATAGGTAGTATTGTTGTACATAAGCATTGTGATGGTGTGCTCGCTCGTTGCCCAACCTAAGTATATTTGCTGATGTTAATAGAGCGGGTTTAGTTTTTAGGTACTGGTGTTTTACTGGCAATAACCCAGTCCATAAATTTGAAATCTTCGTCTTTCTTAACTGATTTATCCAGCGCTGTTTTATCGGGTATAGAAACGAAATGAACGATAACCTCTTCTTCTCTTCCTATAAGTTCTATAGGGCTTTTGGCCCTGATAAGGATATATTCTTTGTCTAGTTTCAGATAAGGCAGTGGTTTACTGAGTTTTACCAAAAACCAACCTGTAAAGCCTGAAATTTTTTCACGCTTTACAATTTCACCTTCCACAGGAAGTACTTCAGCAAGTTTCCCTTTTTTTCTTAGTACCCGTAACCGGATGTTGGAACCCAGGGCCGAATTATAATTCGGTTTCTTGCCTCCATAAATAATCTGCATCGGAAGGAGGCCTACAAAGAAATCAAGCCGGGGCCAATCGCCGGGAAAAACATCAATATTGCTTAGTCGGACAGACAGAAACAAGATAAGATATCCTCCTGAAAGAGATGAGGTAATGAGTTCCCGGTTACCAATGGTGGGCCCATATATGAAGGAAAGACAAAGGAACTCAAACAGAAAAATACCAATCAGCGATGCGGCCAGATCATTGGATAAACGGGCGCTGTTAAGCTGGATGTTCTGTTCCGGGGATGTAGAATTGTTCAGGGCATTGTTAATGAAAGAAGCATATACCAGGATGGAAGTGAGCAGATACAGAAAAGTGATGATGTAATAATCATTTGCGGTGTCATTCAATAACCAGAAATCATAAAATCCATGAGAGAAGACGGCAATGAGGAAGAAACCAGCAAAGAAAAGCAAAGGATGTTTTTTATACTTGAATTTAGCCAGGATGAGACCATAAGCCACAATGGAAGAATCAATCATATGACTGATAGAGGCTGTTAGTGCTCGGGAATGCATAATGTTGAGACTTCCGTCCTGGAAATAACGGAAGTTCTCTACAAAGGCAAAACCAAGTGCAGAGAGGGATGCATACATGATATAATCGATAGGTTCTTTAATGGCTTTGGTAAACCAGAGGATGAGCAGGAAAGGAAAAATCTTGACTAGTTCTTCGATCGCACCAATGCCAAAAACACAGTAGAAGAAATCGTGTACAAAGCCTCCGTCAAGATCAAAATGCAGCGCATATTTGTAGAAGTCGTATAGCAGCCAAACTGGTAATACCAATACGGCAGAAAGAAGTACGGCAAGGAATGAACTGAAGAGGGACTTTTTTCTGTTTAGATTAACCCGGTGCAAATACATCACCCAGATCAACAGAATGAGCAGCGCTCCGGAGAAACCTATGATGTTCGTATTCCGAAAGATCTGTTTAAACAGATCTTTGAAATAGGAAGAGACGTCATTATTCTTAATATAAACCGATGTTCTTAATTCATAAGGAACGTATTTACTGCTAGCCTCATTGTATACCAAAGATTTCAGATCCTGATCCCGAAATTCATGTTCATAGATCAGGGCCAGGTAATGATAAGCCCCTTCTACATAACCTTTCAGTTTAATTTCCTGAAACAGATTCTCTTTGGCCTCAATATGTTTCTGAAAGTAATAGTTATTCATACCTGCATAAACATTCAGGTATTTGAGTTTCCGGTTGTTTACTCTGTCGAGTAAGGATCTGGAATTGTCTTTATCATCTTTCATATAGTAATAAATACCAAGAAAGAGGTTACCGATGTCTACCTTGACCGGATCAGAGAGCTGGGTGAGGCGAGTATAGTAGTCAAAAATGGACGTTCCTTCATCATCATATTTTTGGGGACTGGGGCAAAGTTTCTGATAACGACTAAAGTGGGCCTGTATCCAGAAAAATTGAACATCCAGATCAAGAGAGTCTTTGCTAAGCAAGGATTGATATCCGCTACTTACGAGCCAGGGTTGAGCCGTCTTGTTTCCGTAGTCTATTTGTTCCTTTTTGCTCTCAAAATGAGGCTCGTTCATCAGGAAAATAACCAGGAAATAGGAAACAATCAGGACAAAGAGCGTGTAAACCAGAAAATTCCCATCCCCGAAATCATAGAACTTCCTTTTGAATGCCTTGTCTTTTCGGAACTTCTGGATAAGGAAGGTAATAAAAGCCCAGAGCATGATAAACAGAATGGTATAAAACAAGATCATGGCATCTGAAATTTAGTGGGTTATGAGCTAAGATAGAGAGAAATGGAATTAAAGCACAGAAGATTGAGTAAATGACAGGTTTGATTGAGTAGATGGACTGTTTCAGGCCATTTTGTGTCTGCCACCCGCCTCAAAACCTCAAAACTCAATATGTACCCTCAGCGCTCCTACATTAATAGGTCCCCGTTCCCGGTTATAACCCGGATTCATTACAAATTGATAATCGCCGCTAAGCCAGATGGTTTTGGCAAGGGGGATGCTGTAATAGGTTTCAAAGATCTGTTCGGAGCCGTAATGAGGCAAAGTGCCATCACCCAGCATAAAACCATATCCTCCGTAGTTGAGAAAGTCCCAGTGATCCTTGCTGAGTCCGTTTACCAGGAATGCTGCGCCCAGCATATCGTTGGGGCGTTTCCATTTGGAGCCTTTGATCTGCAAGCCGGTACTCAGGCTGCGGTCTATTTCGGTAAATTCCCAGGTGGCGGTATGTCCGTCGTTCCAGCTATAGCGGAAAAAGGCTGATACATTATCAGTCAGTTCCTGTTCCGCATTGATACCAAACCCGTATTTATTGCCCTCGTTGGTGGTTACGGTATTGACATTCATGGTGGTATCGGTGCGATTTAAGAGGTTGTTGATGGCGGTGCGGTAATTTCCGGCATGGCTCAGGTTATGAAACAACAGGAGGCGTACAGCGCCTTTTCTGTTTTTAATTTTGTAATCTTTTTCCGCTTCAAAGGTTTCACCTCTTGATTTAGTAATATCGGTCTCCATTACCTCTCCGTTTGCTTCTTTCGACATCAGGGTTTCGGCCACCCTCAGGATAATGGCTTTTGAATAGTATTCAATTACCACGCCTTCGGTATAGCCCCGGGTATTGGCAGGATAATCCCAGGCGGCATTGTTCATCAGAGCCCAGTTCATGAATTGTTTACGGGGGTCGTGACTGACGGAGTTATTGTCAAAGATATCGGCCATGGAAAACTTACCGGCGGTGATGGTCAGTCTTCGGGAAGGAAGACATTCTCCTCCCAGTTGGGTGCTGCTGCAATCGGGGGTATCGGTATTGTTTCCTCCGAGTGCGATATGCTGACGGATGAAGCCTCTGGCAAGGTACAGTGCCGGAGCGGGATCGCCGATACGAAAGGTTTCGCCGTTTGGAAAACCGGCAATACCCAGGGTGCTGCTCATTCCTCGTCCACCGGCTATTTCGGGGTTTACAAATATGCTGGCTCCTTTCCAGAGCTTTACGCCCAGATAAAGGGAAGAGGTTACAGAAAGGGCATCTTCTGCGGCCGGAGTAAAGCTATTTTTTCCGGTATAAGGGGAATTAAAAGCCGGATGTCCCTGATCGATAGCGGTAAACTGAAAATGATAACACCATTTTTCAGCGGGAATAATACGATTAAGGGTATCGCCGCGCTGGGCAAAGGAGAAAGGGATTTGTGCAATCAGCAAAAGGGTGGTTAATAGGGAACCTGGAAGTCGTATCACAGTGATCAAAGAGTTAATAGGGTGCAAATATAATGTTCATATTTATGCTTGCAAAAAATAATATTTAGACTAATCTAAAAATTAACACGAAAGAATCAGCTGATTTTGTCAAAAAAATCAATCGGATATGTTTGTGATGCTTCGTTGCCAGGGTTTTAAATGTGAAAGAACCCAAAGGTAAACGATTCATCTTAACCCAGATAGGTGTACCGAAAAACCGGCATCAGGAAGCAATATTGTGTTAACTTTGGGGACATTCATTCAGAACCATGTTAGCAATCGGAACGACCCTTATTTCAGAAGAGATTCTGGAGAAAAAATTTGTATGTGATTTGAATGCCTGTAAAGGAGCCTGTTGTGTGGAAGGTGATTCGGGTGCACCGCTGGAGAAAGAGGAGATGGCTATTCTGGATGCTATCTGGCCCCAGGTAAAGCCTTATTTGCCGGCTAATGGGGTAAAGGCGATAGAGGAGCAGGGTACTCATGTGGTTGACAGTGATGGAGATGATACCACTCCGCTCATGAAAGGGAAGCATTGTGCTTATACTTTTTTTGAAAAGGACGGAACAGCCAAGTGTGGTATTGAAAAAGCCTGGAAGGATAATAAGATTGGCTTCCGGAAACCGATCTCTTGTCATTTGTATCCGATACGGGTAAAAAAGACAAAAGCGGGTGATGCGCTGAATTATGATCGTTGGGATCTCTGTAAGCCGGCCTGTGCTTGTGGTGAGAAACTGGATGTGCCTGTTTATCGCTTTTTGAAGGAGCCTTTGGAGCGGAAGTATGGTAAACAATGGTTCCGGGAACTGGAGAAGACGGCAGTTGCGTATAAAAAGGAAAAAAAGGCTTCGCGGTAAGCTACATAAATAATTCAATCGCCTTCCTCTTTCCATAAAAAAAGTAAAGAAAAAATTACACACACTTCATTTTTCTTTCAAGCCTTTTATTTATCACTGGTTTAGAATTTAATTAACATTTCGACGAAATTCTCCTGTTTAAAACTTAGGTCGAATGTTAATTGAATAGACTTGACTCCCACCGTTTTTTAAACAAAATTTGTAAACCGCTAATCACCAATTCAGCCTCATTCAAGGCATTCAGCATAAAGGCTTGATTTAGCAGGGATTAAGCAAACATGGTTTTTGGTTTTTGAAAAAGGTAAAGAACGAACGGTTTTTAGAATCACATTAATTAACGCGAGGAATTATAATAAATGGCAGCAGTTGAACCAATTTTAGTTGAGAATAAGGACCGATTCGTTCTTTTTCCTATTACCCACAATGAAATGTGGGACATGTATAAAAAGGCAGAGGCCAGTTTCTGGACTGCCGAAGAAATTGACCTGAGTGCGGATACTGCCGACTGGGAGAATAAGCTGAATAATGATGAAAAGCATTTTATCAAGCATGTCCTTGCTTTTTTTGCTGCCAGCGATGGAATTGTGAATGAGAATCTGGCTGTTCACTTTATGAAGGAAGTTCAGTTTCCGGAAGCCCGTTGTTTTTATGGGTTTCAGATTATGATTGAGAATATTCACAGTGAGACCTATTCCTTACTGATTGATACCTATATTAAAGATCCGAAAGAAAAGGATCATTTGTTTCATGCCCTTGAAACCGTTCCATGTGTAAACAAAAAGGCGGAATGGGCATTGAAATGGATCTCTAACGGAAGTTTTGCCGAGCGGCTGGTTGCTTTTGCCGCAGTGGAAGGAATCTTCTTCTCCGGCAGCTTCTGCTCTATCTTCTGGCTCAAAAAACGTGGCCTGATGCCAGGTCTTAGTTTCTCCAATGAGCTGATTTCCCGTGATGAAGGATTGCATTGTGATTTTGCTTGTCTGCTCTATTCACAACTCAAGAATAAATTACCGGAAACACAGGTTACTGATATCATCAGAAATGCTGTGGAAATTGAAAAAGAATTCGTTTGTTCTGCACTTCCTGTCCGCTTAATAGGAATGAATTCGGACAATATGTGCCAGTACATTGAATTCGTAGCCGACAGGCTGCTGGTGGCACTCGGATGCCCTAAAGCTTTCAATGCCGTCAACCCGTTCGATTTCATGGAAATGATATCCCTTCAGGGAAAAACCAACTTCTTTGAAAAACGAGTTGCGGAATATAAAAAGGCTGGTGTGGGTAATGCCAATGAAGCACAGAAATTCAGCCTCGAAGAAGACTTTTAACAATCAGTAACTATAAAGCATTAAGCAATACGTTGGCCTCCCAACGAATAGGATGGTTAGCCCCTAATTTAGACCACAATGAAAGCATTCAATACCGCATTTGGCAAGTAAAAAAATCAACGAACCTTTAACTAATTTT